>NZ_JBNATZ010000178.1:0-5108 GCF_049701015.1 Desulfofundulus sp. | reverse complement strand
TACAGGAAGAACTCCGCCGTACCATTACAAGTCTTGACGAGGTGGAACAGGCGCGGGTACACCTGGTCCTCCCCAGGGAGAGTCTCTTTCTGGACAACCAGGTGGAACCTTCTGCTTCGATAGCTTTAAAACTTAAAAGCGAATTGAAGCCCGAACAGGTTAAGGGCATTATGGACCTGGTAGTCGGCAGCGTCCAGGGGATGAAGCCGGAAAACGTACACATCATCGACATGGAGGGCAACGTCTTAAGCGACAACCTGGCCCTGGCCGACGAGCGGGCCAAGCTGGCGCGCCTGTCGATGGACCAATACCAGGTACGCCGGCAGTACGAAAAAGAGCTGGAGACACGCATCCAGCAGATGTTGGCCAGAATCCTGGGGCCGAACAAGGCGGTGGCCATGGTGACGGCCGACCTGGACTTTGACCAGCGCCAGACCACCACCACCACCGTCCAGCCGGGACAGACATTGAGCCAGCAAACCATTACCGAGAATGGCTCGGGCACGGGTGCGGCTGGAGGGGGGGGAACTACCACCTCTCAACCACCAGGAAGTACCATTCCCGCTTTAACGGGCGGCAATTCCCGGTACCAGAAGCAGCAGACCACCACCAACTACCAGCTGGGCAGCCAGCAGCAGACCCTGGTTGCCGCGCCGGGAACCCTGCGGCGGCTTTCGGTGGCCGTGGTTTTAAACGGCAACTACAGCGCCCCCCAGTTACAGCAGGTGCAGGACATGGTCGCAGCAGCGGTGGGGCTGCAGCAAAACAGGGGGGACCAGATCAACGTTTCGGCCATGCCCTTTGACACCAGTTACCTGGACCAAGCTCGACGGGAAATGGCGCAACCTCCCACCTCGCTGGCAGGTCTGAAAAAATACTGGCCCGCGGCGGTGGGGGCGGTCGGGCTGTTAATTGGCCTGCTCCTGTTGTTCCTGTTGGTCCGCCGCAGGCGTCGCCGTGAATATGAACTGGAAACCCTGGAAGAGGTGGCCAGGAGGCCGGTGGAAACCGGATATGTGCCGGCGGCACCTGAAGAAAAGCCCGCGCAGCCCAGCAGGACTCAGCAAATCAGGGACATAGCCCGGGAAAAACCGGCTCAAGTGGCCGAGATTTTAAAAGTGTGGCTCAAGGAGTAGATGCGTCGTGGTTGGCAGGCTGACCGGTTTACAAAAGGCGGCGATTCTCCTGATCGCCCTGGGCGCAGAGCTGTCCGCCAGGGTGCTGAAGCATTTCCCGGACGATGAAATAGAAATGCTCACGCAGCAGATTTCCATGCTGGAAAGCGTACCCAAAGAAGTCCAGCAGGCAGTACTGGAAGAGTTCCTGGAATTGAGCAAAGCGCGGGAATACCTGATGCACGGGGGTTACAAGTATGCCCGGGAAGTACTGGAAAAAGCCGTGGGTCCCCAGCGGGCTGAAGAAATACTCAATAAGGTATCGGTGGCCATTCAAAAAGTTCCTTTCAGCAACCTGCGCCGGACAGACCCGAAGCATTTGCTCAACTTCATCCGGGACGAGCACCCGCAGACCATTGCCCTGATCATCACCCACCTGGTACCGGAGCAGGCAGCGGTAATCCTTTCCTCCCTGCCTCCGGAAAAACAGAGCGATGTCGCCCGGCGGATAGCGGTCATCGACCGCACACCCCCGGAGGTAATAAAGGAAGTGGAGAAGGTTCTGGAAAGAAAACTTTCGATGGTGGTTCAACAGGACCAGACGGCAGGCGGTGTAAAAACTCTGGTCAATATTTTAAACCGGGTGGACCGCAGCACAGAAAAAACCATCCTGGAAGAACTGGAGGTTTCCGACCCGGACCTGGCCGACGAAGTGCGCAAGATGATGTTTGTTTTCGAAGACATCGTCAAACTTCACGATACCGCCATACAGCGAGTGCTGCGGGAGGTCGACACCAAAGACCTTGCCAGGGCCATGCGGGGAGCCAACGAAGAAGTCAACGAGCGCATATTCAAGAACATGTCCCGCCGGGCAGCCGATATGCTGCGGGAGGAAATCCAGTTTATGGGTCCGGTACGCCTGCGCGAAGTGGAAGAAGCCCAGCAGCGCATAGTGCAGATTATACGCCGTCTGGACGAAACGGGCGAGATTATCATCGCACGGGGTGGAGAGGATGCGATCATTATTTAGGATCATCCGGGGCGGCGTATCCTGCGATGAGGAGCCTGTTTTCGTAACCCTGCGCTACGACTTCCCCGTACTGCCTTTAAGCCGGGACGAACACCACGGCGGCAACGGGAACGGCCGGGGGAAAATGGCCTCGCTGGATGAAACCCGGGGAAAAAGCGAAGAAATCCTGGCCGCAGCTCGGAGGGAAGCCTCGGCCATACTTGAGCAGGCACGACAGGAGGCTGAAGCGCTGGCCCGGGAAGAGGCGGCCCGCGCCAGGGAGGAAGGGCTGCAGGCCGGGAGGGAAGAGGGTTACCGGGAAGGTTACCGGAAGGCACTGGAGGATGCGGCCGCTGAAGCCCAGGCCCTGCGGGAGGAGGCCAGGCAGGTGCTGCTGCAGGCGGAAGAAATCCGCCGGGCCACTCTGGAAGGCCTGGAGGGGGAATTGGTGGCCCTGGCCCGGGAAATGGCAGAAAAGATCGTGGCTGCCCAGTTGACCATCGACCCCGCCATAGTGCTGAACATAGTGCGGGAGGCTCTGGAAGCTGCCCGGATACGTGAACAGGTGGTTGTTTATGTAAACCCGGAACAGAAGAAGTTGGTGGAAGAAAGACGGGAGGAAATACTCCTGTCGCTGCCCCCCGGTGCAGTCCTGAATATTATCGGCGATCCGGCCATAAAACCGGGTGAATGCCGCATCGAAACGGCCGATGGCAGGGTGGACGCCACCCTTGAGTCACGCTGGCAGGCCCTGGAGAAAGTGTTGGTGCCAGGCACCTATTAACTTATTATTAACTTATTGGGGAACAGGGTGGACTGGAAAGTGGGAACAACGCAGATGGCTTTACCCCAGATCGACCTGGAACGCTGGCGCCAGCGGGTGCGTTCGGCCAGGCTGCTGCGCCCCACCGGGCAGGTGGTGCGGGTCATCGGCTTGACTGTGGAAGTGCGGGGCATTGCCGCCCGCATCGGTGAAATCTGCGACATCCAGGTACCGGGTGAAGCACCGGTGGTGGCCGAAGTGGTGGGTTTCCGGGAAGATGTCACCCTGCTCATGCCGCTGGGGGAACTGCGGGGCATCTTCCCCGGCTGCAGCGTGGTGCCCCGGGGCCGGGGCCTGTCGGTGGCAGTGGGTGAACACCTGCTGGGGAGAGTACTGGACGGGCTGGGCCGGCCCATGGACGGCCGGGATCTCCTTGCCCCAGACCAGTGTTACGTACCGGTAGACAATTCCCCGCCCAACCCCCTGTACAGGCAGCGCATCACACAGGTGTTCTCCACCGGGGTACGGGCCATCGATGCCTTTCTCACCTGCGGCCGCGGACAGCGCCTGGGTATTTTTGCCGGCAGCGGGGTGGGCAAGAGTACGCTCCTGGGCATGGTGGCCAGGTACAGCAGTGCGGATGTAAATGTGATCGCTCTGGTGGGGGAGCGGGGCCGGGAAGTTCGCGACTTCATTGAAGGGGACCTGGGTCCGGAAGGCCTGGCCCGTTCGGTGGTGGTGGCCGCCACTTCGGACCAGCCTGCGCTGGTGCGGGTCAAGGCCGCCTTTCTGGCCAGCGCCATTGCCGAATATTTCCGCGATGAGGGTAAAGACGTACTGCTTCTCATGGATTCGGTCACCCGTTTTGCCATGGCCCAGCGGGAAGTGGGCCTGGCTATCGGCGAGCCCCCGACCAGCCGGGGTTACACCCCGTCGGTTTTCGCCCTGCTGCCCCGTCTGCTGGAACGTTCGGGAATGGGGACCACGGGTTCCATCACCGCCTTTTATACCGTGCTGGTAGAGGGGGACGACCTCAACGAACCCATTACCGACGCCGTGCGGGGCATTCTGGACGGGCATATCGTCCTGACCCGGGAAATGGCGGCCCGGAACCACTACCCGGCCATCGATGTACTGCAGAGCGTAAGCCGGCTAATGCCGGAGATAGCGGACGCCGAACACCTGGCCCGGGTGGGCCGGCTGCGGGACCTGCTGGCCACCTACCGCCAGTCGGAGGACTTGATCAACATCGGTGCTTACGCACCCGGGTCCAACCCCCGGATTGACGCCGCGGTGAAGGCCTATCCGCGCATTGTGCAGTTCTTGCGCCAGGACATGCACGAGTACAGCAGCTTTGAGGAAACGATGAAGACCCTGCCGGGTCCCGGGTAAACGGTGGTCCCGTCCGGCGGTACAATGGCTGCTGCTTTCGGTGCAGTTTATCGCAAACATGAAGGTTGAGGAGTGTCCGGCATGCGCAAATTTCGTTTTCGCCTGCAGCCCGTACTGCAGTTCAGGGAACAAAAGGAAGAACAGGCCCTCCTGGCTCACTCCCGGGCACAGCGGGAATACCTGGACCGGGTGGAAGAGCTCAACAGGACAAACTCCCTGCTGGAAGAGAGCTTCACCGTTTGCAACGAAGGGCCAATGCGGTTGGAGAACCAATTTCACCTTCAGCTCTGGCGGGAGCGGCTTATAAACGACCGGGACTGCCGCCGGGAGGACGTGGCCAGAGCCGGTGAGAAGCTGGAACGCTGCCGGATGGAAGCCCTCGAAGCCCGGCACCAGCGGATGATTTTGCAAAAGCTGAAGGAAAAGCAGCTACAAGCCCACATCCTGGAGGCAAACCGGGCCGACCAAAAGGAAGTGGACGAACAGGGACTCAGGCTGTTCTGGTGTCGCCGGAATTAGGCAGTAAGCCCGGCTGCGGGTTCATTTTTACCCCAACAGGCGGGAAGCCGGATAGTACTGCGACAAGTCCTGCAGTTTGAGCTGCCGGAGGAGGTGATGGTAAAAAAAACGAAAAGGAAGATTTTTGCAAAGGAGGTGAAACGGCCATGGAAATCAATTCCACACCCCGTGTGGTGGAACAGCCATCTTCTCCGGGCGCCATTGCATCCGGTACACCCGGTTCCAGCACTTTTCTTGACCTGTTAATGCAACTGCTCGGCACAACCGGGGAAGGGGCGGCCACTGCAAACGCAGCCGGTGGGGATTTCAA
>NZ_JBNATZ010000177.1:0-5120 GCF_049701015.1 Desulfofundulus sp. | reverse complement strand
CAGTTAGTCCCGTAATAAGTTCGCCGGCACCGCGGGGGTCTGCGGGTTCGGCAGTAGTGGTACCGTCTGACAGGCCGCAGTCAGGAGACGTGACAGTGATAGGGCAAACAAGGTAGCAGCTGGAGAGAGGGCGGGTTACATGCCCGCTTTCTTTTTTTTGTAGAGTTTTTTGGGATGGGAGGTGGGTTGAGAGTGCGTCTCGCTTAAGAGGCGGGTTCTTGCACTCGATTTTTTATGGACCTTATAGCCAAAGTACGTGAACTCTCGAAGTACTTGAACGACGAGGCCATTGCGGATGCGCTGAAACTCACGCCTGAAGCTGTCCGGAGCATTCTGGAAGGGAAGGCGGAAGTGGAGCTGAAACAGGTTGAGCGGGAGGACCAGACGGTTCCCCTGATCCAGGTGAGCTCTGTCGAGACATCGTACAGGCAGAAAATTATTTCGGTGGGCAGGGCCAAAGGCGGGGTGGGCTGTACGGTAGTCGCCCTGGGATTGGCCTACCTGCTGAGCAAAAAAGTCAGGACGCTGCTTATCGACCTTAACTTTTCGGAAGGGGGGAGCGACTTATCGTATTACCTCAACCTTCCCGAGTACCCGCACATGGGCATGTTCCATGGCGACCTGGAGCAGTGCGTGGTTCACCTTGAGCCGAACTTCTCCGTTTTGCAGGCACCGAGGCACGCCAGCAGCGAAAAACGAGAGATCGGTGAGCTTATCAACCTTGCCCGGCAGGACTACGATGCGGTCGTGATGGACCTGCCGAACTCGCAGGACGGGCTGGTGCGGGAAGCGATGCAGCACTCCACGACACTGGTCCTGGTGACAGGCGGGCTGGAGTCCGAACTGGTGCGCCTGGCCGCGATAGCAGGCAGGTACCAGCGGAAGGAAATCATTGTGGTGGCGAACCGGAGCAGTTTGCCGGGGGAGGCCGTGGAGACTTTCAAAAAGGTCGTCCACATCGAGCAGGACAGGAATCTCTTGAAGACGCTGCGCAACTGCGACCTTCCGGGTGAGAAGACAGTATTCATGCAAGGGGTCGCACGTATCAGGGACGCTGTTTACGACAGGGACAGGAAGGGCGTCCTGCAAAAAGTCCTGGGCCTCTAGGAGGGAGCTTTGAGATGTTCAAAAAACCCCTGTTCAAGCGGGTCCTGCTGGTAGTAATAGCCCTGGCCATAGGGGGGTACTCCACGTTCCAGCTGAAAACGTTCCTTGAGCGGAACAGGCCGACGGAACAGGTCCTGGTGGCCAGGCGGGACATCATGCCGCAATCAGTGATCACACCGGGCGACATCGGTTTTGCTGACCTCCCAGCAGGGAGCAGGATACCCGGCTCCTTACAGGACCCGAAAGAGGTGGTGGGGAAGAAAGCCGTAATGACCATTTTCAAGAACGAGCAGATACTCCCCCAAAAACTCACCGATGCCAGCCTTGCGCTGGGTCCCGGGGAAGCGCAGGTGGGCCTGCCCGCGGACACCGTGGACGCGGTGGGCATGACCATTAAACCGGGGGACATCGTGGACGTGTACTGGCAGCCGCCTGCCGAGAAGGGGCTGCCGTCCTCACAGGACCAGCCCGCGGTCCAGCAGGCCCGGGAGATAGCGGAGCATGCGGTGGTTATCGATTTGGTAAACAAGAATAATACCAGCGCATACGGTGCTGCTCCCGCGCCTCCGGAAGAAAGAAGGCAGGGTACTGTAGACGACACACCTTCGGTTGTCGTTTTAAAGGTGAAAAACGATTACGTCCAGGCTGTTGCGACTGCCGTCGGGAACGGCAGGATTTATCTCGTAAAAAAGGGGGGATGAACCTGCTGGGATTCTGCCCGGGCAGATGGTTGCTCACATGAGGGGCGGGTGGTAAAATTAAGATCTGACGGGAGAACCGTGCGGGAACGGTTCTCCCGTTTTTTTACGAAAGGAAGGGGGTGAGATGCGGTGTTTCGAAAGGCGCTGACAACCGTGCTGATTTTCCTGCTGGTGGCTGGTCTTCTGCCCGTGTTCCCGCAGTGGGCAGTGGGTGGCGAGATCAGGGTCGAGCCCAGCCCGGCGGTCGTTTACGAAGGGAACTGCTGCCGGTTGCGCGTGACTAAAATCTTGCCAACGGGGGAGATGGTAAAGTACCTGGAAAAGGCGGAGTTTACTTCTGCTGATGCTTCCGTTGCATCGGTGGACCCTTTTGGTCTGGTCAAAGGTGTAGCTCCCGGTAAAACAGTAGTTACTGCTACCTGGAAGGGTTGTAGCGTACCAGTCGAGGTGATTGTCCTGCCTTTAGGAGCAAAGTTTCCTTCCAGGTCAGAACTGTCCCCCTCGCTGGTCGCTAAGTCCAGAGTCTCTCAGGCACCGGAGGTGGTCCAGTGTTATAGATCTGTGTCTACGGCTCCTGCGGTAGATACCTGCACCAGGGAAGCCTCCACACCGGGTATCATTTCCGTAAAGGATTCCGCTTACCAGGCGAAGGTGGAGCTTCTCTCTCTGCCGGGAGCGGTTCTTTCAGGTACTGAGGTGGAGGTTGTAGGGAAAGCTGCGGGTGCTCCCGGAGGCTCTCCCGTGTCCGTCTTCCTGGATGGGAACAGGGTAGCCGAAGGGCAGGTGTCGGATGGGAAATTTGTCCTGTCCTTCAAGAGCCCCGACGCTCCCGGCACCTATCGGGTTTGTGTGGAGGTAGCTGCCGGGAGGTCAACAGAAGGGGCTGAGGCAGAGCTCAAGGTGGTGCTTCCTCCTCCTGCTGGTTCTGTCGTTACCCTGGAAGCGAAAGTGGAGCCGGATAACGACACCTGTGAGATCACAGGAAGGGTTGCTGCCGGGGACGGAAAGCCGGTACCTGACGTGGGAGTGCCCTTGAAGCCTCCTCTGGACAGGTACCTGCCAGTAACCGGTAAAGACGGCAGTTTTGACCTGCACTTTGTCATTGGTGACGTTGCACCTGAAAAAGCGGGAGTTGTGGTCGCGCTGGACAGGGAAAGGGCTCCCGGCGTGGACGCTTCCTCTGCCGGGCTGGGTCTTGCCGTGCTGGCGGGTGCCTGGGCGGACACAGGCGTTGACGTTCCCGCCGACAGTCTGGTGGAGCTGAACGGGCCCGCAGGGCTGGCTGCCAGGATAGCGGCCCCGGACGGGAGCACCTGCGAAGTCAAACCTGATGGGAGCGGGAAGTTCGTTGCTGCAAGACCCGGCAGGCTCTACCTGGGCTGTCCCGGCAGCGAAAAGCCTGTACAGGACGTCTCCGTGAAGGTTACGCCGGTCAGGGTTGCCTGGGCCGTCCAAGGTTCTGGTTCTGGCGGTTCCGGGGAGCTGAAGCCGGAACTGCTTATCTGGTGTCCCGACAAGCTCTACGCCGACGGGAAGAGCACCGGCACGGTTACTGGCCGCGTTCGTTTTGGGGGGCTTTACCCGGGAGCAGGCTATGAGGTGAAACTTGCCGCGTCTTCAGGAGAGGTTTCTCCCGATACGGTGACGACCGACTCCACAGGCAGCTTTACGGCCACGTACACTGCCGCCGGAGAGCCGGGTACTGCAGAGATTACGGCCGCCGTCCCTCAGCTCGGGCTTTCTGCTGAGGCGCCTGTTCAGCTTGAACCTCCCCCGCCGGCAGGGGTAGTATTGCCTCCCAAGCTCACTCTGGTCACCGGCCACACCTACCGGATCAAGGTACTTGCCAGGTATGAAGACTATTCCGAAAAAGACGTGACAGGGGACGCGGCGCTCTCTTCTTCGGACCCGGCAGTGTTGGGAGTCCTCCCCGGCGGCCTGCTCGCCGCTAGAGAGGTAGGCGAGACTGTGCTTGCCGCAGCCTACGGCGGGAAACAGACGCAGGCGGATGTGGAGGTGGTCCCCGACGGTCAGGTGAGCGTGGAACTCGCTGATGTACCTCAACAGGCTTACACCGGGACTCCGGTGCAGCTCGAAGTGAAGGTTAGCCGCGTAGTTCAGGGGTCGGGCTACTGGTTTATGAAACCGGTTGAGGGAGCGGTCCTGGACCTGGGCTTCAGCAATGCCGGTTCTACTGAGGACGTGGCTGTTACGGGTGCTGACGGTTATGCAACCGTGACCTTTGTCCCCGGGGCGGCGGGGAAGGCTGCCGTGACGGTTTCCTACGCCGGCTGGACGAAGCAGGCGGAGGTGACTGTGTACCCGAGACCCGACTCCGTAAAGCTGGACGTTCCCGGTGAAGTCCTGCCGGGGATTACCGATGACATTCCGGTGAAGGCCGTGGTGACCGGCAGCGGGCAGCCGGTGCCGAACGTCAAGGTGGACTTCTCCCTTGAAGGTCAGGCTCCGGTCGAAGCCGTGACTGATTTCTGCGGTACCGCTCAGGCTAACCTGAAAGTACCCGGTGAGCAGGCTGCTGCGGGGAACGCCCGGTTCATCTCCTTTACGCAGATGACCCTCCAGGGGGACTACACTAACTACGGCATGTGGAGCAACCTGCGGCGTGGTTCGGCTGCGGCCGTGGTCACGGTCCCCGAAGGGAGGCAAGCCGTGGTGGTCTACAAGCTCCCGCAGGGGAGCTATGCCAACTGCAGCACTTTTTCCGTCCGGATAGACGGGGTGCTGGTAGCGCAGAACACCGGTCAGGTCGGGAGTCCCGGCGAGCAGGTCTCCGCCGAAGAGGTCCTCTGGACGTCCGGTCCCCTTCCACCCGGGGAGCGCACAGTGGCAATTGAAGCAAACCACCCGGTGGGGATCAACGTTTGGGGGCTGTGGGTGAAGTACGACCCGCCGGTTCAAGCTGTCCAGGCCCCCTCTCTGGTGGTAAAGGCGGAGTGCCCTGTGTTTGCCCTCGGTGCTGTTGCTGATGTTCCGGTCGCGGGAACCGTCGAT
Organism: Desulfofundulus sp.; assembly: GCF_049701015.1. Lineage (NCBI taxonomy): Bacteria > Bacillati > Bacillota > Clostridia > Eubacteriales > Peptococcaceae > Desulfofundulus > Desulfofundulus sp. The sequence goes on along the minus strand of NZ_JBNATZ010000177.1, from coordinate 300 downwards.
ACGGTGGTCCCCGTAGGCTGCACAGCGAGCCTGAAAAGTGCCGGTCTTGGGTACTACCACGTCTACCACTACGAGTTTACCGTTCCCGAGGGAGAGAAAGGCGTTTTCAAGGTGCAGGGGTCTGTTCAGTATCCGGGTTACGGAGTGTCTGTCTGGCTTGACGGGGAGAAGCTCGCGTCTTTGACTGCCAACCCGTGGACTGTTGCGTGGGCTTCCCCTGTTCTGGGTGCGGGGAGGCACGTCGTGGAAGTCCAAACGTACGACTTCTACGCCTTCTACCCTTCGGTGAACTTGCTTTAC
>NZ_JBNATZ010000176.1:0-5135 GCF_049701015.1 Desulfofundulus sp. | reverse complement strand
GCCGCCAGGGCCGGAGCGGGGCTGGTGACCCTGGCCGTGCCCGCAGAACTGCAGGATGTTATGGCTGTAAAGCTGACGGAAATAATGACCGTCGGACTCCCCGGAACCGGGGAGGGAACGCTGGCCCGCGGTGCCCGGAGCGACATCCTGGCTCTGCTGGAGAGGGCCGATGTGCTGGCTATCGGTCCCGGTCTTTCCCGGCACCTGGAAACTGTGGCGCTGGTGCGGGAGTTGTTGCCCGTCCTTCGGGTACCCTGCGTTATCGACGCTGATGGCCTGAACGCCCTGGCCGGAGATGTCCACCTGTGGAGCCGTATTTCCGTACCTGTGGTAGTTACGCCCCACGAAGGGGAGATGGCCCGCCTGCTGGGTCGTCCCGTGGAGGAGATCCGCCTCCGCCGCCTGGCGGTGGCTGAGGAAGCGGCAGCGGCCTGGGGCGTGGTTGTTCTGCTGAAGGGGGCTGCTACACTGATCGCCTGCCCGGATGGCACTACTTATATCAATCCCACCGGTAACCCCGGTATGGCCACGGGGGGCAGCGGGGATGTCCTCACCGGGGTGATTACAGGGCTTCTGGCCCAGGGCATGAGTGCTTCCCGGGCCGCGGCGGCGGGTGCCTACCTGCACGGCCTGGCCGGTGATATGGCTGCCCGGGCAAAAGGCATGAGGGGTCTGCTGGCGGGCGATATTCTGGAAACGCTGCCATCTGCCATAGCGAAGGTGGAATGTGATTGCCCGGCCTGGTAGTTTCCTGGGAGACCTGGCCGTATTCAGTGTTCCCCCCCGTTGTGATGGACGCATGCAAGCCCACGGTCCCGCTGGTATGGAAGATGGCAGAGAATAATTTTTTCCCGCAGTCCCTCCAGTACAGAGAATAGTTCGGGGTGGCGGGCGAACCATTCTGCGGGTACTTTGACTTTTCGTTTTCTTATGGCGTCAGGCATGGCAGGCAGTTCCTCCTGCCACAGCCCGGCCGGGATCACGTCCATCAGCCGCTCGCGGGGTTCCCACAGGTTTACCAGGGGGGATACGGCGTAGCGTACTTCCCGGGGTGAGTATCCGAACAGTGTGCAGGTGTTAAATATATCCTCCAGGTTGGTGGATATACGCTTACTGCGTTGATATTCGTCTTCCAGGATGGTTTCCAGGTAGTCCTGGGATACGGCCAGGGGTTGATTGGGAGCGGGGTTGGAGCTGTGACTTTCCGGTTCATTTCGACTGGAGGAAGCGTGAAGCACCAGTACCCCCAGTACATGGTTGCCATTGTTCCTCGCATAAAGACAATCCCGGCCGGAGTCCCTGCGCCAGAGGGGGTAGCTGTGCCGTAACATTACGGTTGGCCCGCTATTTCCGGTATGAACGACATCACATGCGGGAGGCCCTGCTGGATCTATGTTTCCACCAATTATTAATAGCCAGGGGCCTGATTCTCTTTCCAGCGACAATATCTCTCTTTCCAGCCTTTCCCGGTCCCCGTGGGTGAAAAGGTGGTGGTAAAGGACAACCCGGCACCCGGGCAGGGCGGATTTGATTGCGCAGGCCACCTGCACCGCTTCCAGGACAGCAGGGGTGTATACCACCTGCCTGAGTCCCCGGTGGTAATATTCCTTAATCTGGTCCAGCCTTTTCCCCCGGCGGCGGATTAACTCAAACAGGGGCCTTTTTTGTCGTGTAAAGTGATCTTCCACCACATAACCCGCATCTGCCAGGTGTTTTTTTAAGGCCGGGGCGAGCAACGCATCCAGAATTATATGGGGGATCTTCATTTTCCGCAGCAGCGCCAGGGCATCCAGGACGTAAGGAAAGGCCGGGTTCCCCGGCTCGGGCAGCCCGTCCACAATTACTACCGCTTGCATCAGGTTGCCCAGTATGTAATCGGCCTGGCGCAAGCCGTGGACAAGTGAGAAAACCAGGTGGTCCAGGGTAGCCACCGTTACCGGAAAAGCAAAGATGTTTTCCCGTGAATTGGTGGCCGTACCGTTGGGACGGCCATTGCTGGTTTGCGGAGGGATCCCCCAGAGGTAGGGGTCGTTTCCGTAATAGCTTTCTGCATGCACCAGGGCCACCTGTTCCGGGTTCAAGAAACGGCCCAGTCTCTGGCGGGTGAAGCCGGAGGCGATTTGTCCCGGGCAGAGCCACACCAGCTTTTCCCTGCATCTGTCCCGTCCCAGGGACCTGGCCCGGGTCAGTGCGAGGGTTATCCTGTCCGTGCCCGGGGGTGCCAGGAGCAGTACAGAACCGTTACCGCCAGCCGCTGCACCGGCTGTGTCGACTGCCGCAGTGGCCTGCCCGTCAAAATGGGGGTACGGACGATCATAATTTACTGCACTTCCGTCTGACAGGCCGGTTTCGTGCCTTAACAGCGCCCCGCAGAACGTTCCATCAGCCGGGTCGGCCTGGTGAAAGGCCCGGCTGGCCTGGCTGTCGCAATACTTTAAGAGTGTAATGGCAAAACAATACAGGGCCTTTATACGGGCGGCGCTCCCCCACCGGTTGACCCCCTGCTGAAGCCGCGCTACTTCCTTCTGCAGTCTTTCTTTCAAGCAGGCTTCTGCAATGTAGGCGGGAGGGCGGAAAATCGGCCGGGCGGAGAGGGAAAAGATGTCCGTAAAATAACTCTCATACAGATTGCGATAGCTCTCCAGGTAATCCTTTATCTGGTCGATTAGATAGGTTACGCGGGGGAGCAGTTCAAAGCTGTAGTAGAGACGGTCAAAAGGCTGGGTGTGGTGAGTGAGCACCAGTATCCTTACCAGGAGGTTATACTCCGGAGGCAGGTCCGTTTCCACCAGGGGCAGGCTGAAAAAGGTATGGGAAAGCTCCCGACTCAGCTGCTCTTTGAGCAGCCGTTCCTGGAATTCTCTGGTGGCCTTGCCTATATCGTGTAAAAAGAGGGCGAGAAAAAGTACCTGGCAAAAATCTGTAAAGGACAGGTTCTGCTCATCTACCAGCCTTTTGACCACCGGGCCGCGTTCCCGCAGGTAGCGGGACAAAACAATCAGGGCATCTTCGGTATGGCCCGCGAGGGTTTGATATGCGTTCACGCCCGTGCGTTTTTTGGCCAGGATGGGTATGGACATGGAGGTCTCCTTTTTAAAAAATTTTTTTATTCCATATTACTCTATGACGGGGAGCGAAAACAAGGGTATTGTGGCCAGCCGGGAAGGAATTCAGCAGCGAAAAACCGAAAAACTACATAATCAAAAGGAAGTGGGGATAAGTTAGTTTCCACTACTCAAGGGGAGGGGTTAAGACCTTGGAGCGAATCTGGGCACCGTGGCGAACGGTTTACATCGGTAAGCAGAAGGAAGAGGGATGTATTTTTTGTGAAAAGTTGCAGTCAACGGAAGATGAAGCCAATTACGTGCTACTGCGGGGGCGGGAAAGCTTTGTTCTTTTGAATCTCTATCCATACACCAACGGACACCTTCTTATCGCGCCCAAAAGGCACGTTGGAGAGCTCACGGAGCTTACGGATGGCGAGTTGCTGGAGCTCGGTAAAATGACCCGGCGGGTGGTCTCTCTTTTAAGGGCGGCCTTTAACCCCGATGGTTTCAATATCGGGGTCAACCTTGGTACGATTGCCGGTGCCGGTGTACCGGGCCATTTCCACATTCACGTGGTGCCCCGTTGGGCCGGAGACACCAACTTCATGCCCGTCCTGGGGGACGTACGGGTTATCTCCGAAGCTCTGGACACAACCTACCGCAAGCTCAAGGAAGCTCTGGCCGGGGAAAAAGCCTGAAACGCATAAACCGGACGGAAACGACGGTGCGCTGGCTCCATAGAAGCACAGGGTACGGCACCCTGGTGACCGGGAACCAGCGCACACTCTCATAAATGTTCAGTTTGCCCGCTCAAGACTGGGCGTTTTCCGGAGTATCAGCACTCTATGCCCGGATAGGGGCGGAGCACGCGCTCATCAATGTCGCTTAATGAGGCACATCCGGTGAGGATCATAGCCTGCTTCAGCTCACCGGTTAATTTCTCCAGGACAAACTTCACCCCTTCGGTACCTCCGCCAAAGGCTCCAATCACCAGAGGCCGGCCCACCAGCACCGCATCGGCTCCCAGGGCCAGCAGTTTTAGCACGTCGACCCCTGAGCGAACACCACCATCCGCCAGTATGGTCACCCGGCCTTTTACGGCCCTGGCGATGGCCGGCAGTACCTCGGCCGCTCCCGGAGTATGATCCAGAATGCGCCCGCCGTGGTTGGAAACCACAATGGCTGCCGCTCCCGCTTCAGCTGCCAGTTCGGCCTCGTCCACGGTCATGATACCCTTAACGATAAAGGGCAGGCGGGTGGCGTTGACCAGTTCCCTGAGTTCGTCAGCTGTTTTGGGGCCTACAGGTTGTCCAAACAGGGCCATGGTTACCAGCCCCGCTCCGTCAACGTCCACCCCCACCGCCGGAGCACCGGCTTCTTCGGCCCTGCGTATGCGCTCAATGATGGCCTGTTGCTCCCGGGGTTTGATCACCGGGATACCATGTCCTCCTTCTCTGGCGATGGCTTCCAGCCCGGAGTTATAATATTCCGGGTCGCCACCGTCTCCCGACATGCCCAGGCTGCCGGCCCCGCGGGCCCCCGCCATGATCATCCCGATAAACTCCCCTTCCGTAAGGGCACCCCCCATGTTATAGGACACACCGGTCATCGGTGCGGCCAGAATGGGGGTGGCCAGTTCCCTGCCAAACAGGGTGATCCTGGTGTCCGGGTTCCGGGCGCCGTGAAGCGTACGCAGGTTTAAACGGTAGCGGGCCAGAGCTTCTATGTTTGCCTTAAAGGACGCTCCCGTACCGGTCCCGCCCATACCCGGGACCTCTCCGGCACAGGCACGCCCGTCACAGTTCGGGCAGACCCTGCAATAACCCTTCAGTTTTTCCCTGGCTGCTTCCTGCAATTCTTTCCAGTTCATAAAAGCGATTCCTCCTACTCCTCCAGTGTTCAGACCATCTTATTAACTTCCCCCTTTTTTTGCGTTTTCCTGCTTTGTAGAGTCCAGTAACCCGGCGGGATGCGGCGCTGTCCCTGCCCGCCCCCCGGTGATTCTCGTTGCGGCGTCGCATCCCCCGCTTTTTTTAAAAATGCGGGGCCCAGGCGACCAGAGGTAGTTCGAAGATGTGGGCAAAGTCG
>NZ_JBNATZ010000175.1:0-5139 GCF_049701015.1 Desulfofundulus sp. | reverse complement strand
AGAGGAGGCGGGTAAACCAGAAGCCACCAGAGCCGCCAGGGCGGCATTTGGGCCGGGGACGGGAACCACCGGGATGCCGTGGGCTATGGCCAGGGAAACCAGTTCCTCCCCGGGGTCGGATATGCCCGGCATGCCGGCGTCCGAAACAAGTGCCACTTTCCGGCCAGCTTCAAGCAGGTTTAAAATATGGCGGCCCATTTGCCGGCTGTTGTGTTCACGATAGCTCACCATCGGTGTGTGAATATCGTAATGGGCCAGGAGCTTCCTGGTGTGCCGGGTGTCCTCAGCCGCAATCAGGTCAACCTCCCTCAATGTCCGCAGGACCCGCAGGGTAATATCCTCCAGATTGCCAATGGGAGTAGCGCAAATAAAGAGGACCCCCTGCTGACTCACCTTCCACCCTCCCGCTCCCTTTCCCAGAAGGCTTCACAAAACAAGCACTCCGATGTCCGGATGCGCCCAAAGTGGACGTTGCATATATGAAAACCCTGCTGGTAGAGGTCCCAGAGGTTTCTCAACCCTCCCCTGGCAGGGGCGCTCTCTCCGGCCTGCCCGTAGGCCCTGGCCAACTCCTCCCGCAATTTGTCATTCTCCTCCATTAAGAGTCGGATCTGCTTCTTGATTTTCTGCATGTCGTTCCCGAGCGCCTGGATCCTGGCTTCCATTTCCTTGATCATTGCGGTCAGAGTTTGCACACTGGTCACCTCTCGTCCTGGTGATAACCTCGTTAAAAGAATACTCCTTGTTGAGCCTGGTTTCCTTTAATTCCACGGTCACAGTTTTACGGAATATATTAACAGCTGTCACCCTGCCCTCCCCATGGGGAGTCAACACACGCGCGCCAATTTCGGGATGTTCCTCTTTCGCCTGTTCGTAAATCTCATTTTCATATTTGAGACAGCACATCAACCTCCCGCAAATACCTGAAATTTTAGTGGGATTCAGAGAAAGATTCTGGTCCTTCGCCATACGGATGGAAACGGAAGCAAAATCGGACAACCAGGTGCTGCAGCATAATTCCCGCCCGCAGCAACCCAGCCCGCCCATCATCTTGGCTTCATCGCGCACACCGATTTGACGCAGCTCTATGCGGGTACGGAATACCGCAGCCAGATCCTTAACCAGTTCCCGGAAATCTACCCGTCCCTCAGCGGTAAAATAAAAAATGATCTTGTTGCCGTCAAAGGTCTGTTCCACATCCACCAGCTTCATGGGCAGGCCGTGGGCAGCAATTTTCTCCAGACAAATTTGAAAAGCTCGTTTTTCCTTTTTCTTGTTAAGAGCGATTTTTTCAAGATCTTCTTCAGTCGCCGGGCGGATGACCTTTTTTAGAGGTACCACCACCTCTTCATCCGCAACCTCGGTGGGTCCGATTACCACCTGCCCGCTTTCTATACCACGAGCCGTCTCCACAATAACCGGGTCACCGGGACTGAGAACGTAATCTCCCGGGTCGAAATAATAGATCTTCCCAGCCTTCCTGAACCTGACCCCTACAACACGGTAGGGCATTTTTTTCCCTCCATTTCAACCCCCGGCTCTGGCACCACCGCTCAGGCAGCACCTGCCAGGCGCATAAAAAGAACTTCCAGTGCCAGTCTGGTGTTAACGTTTGCCATAAGGGAGTCTCTTGTTTTTTCAATTTCCCTGATCATGGCAAGCAGCCGGGTAGAGCTGTAAAAACGGGCTTCCCGTTCCACCAGGGAAAGATAATCCTGGTTGAAAAGCAAGCCGCCAGCCCCCGTCTCCTTCCACACCAGCAAATCCCGGTACCACAGCAGGAAAAACTCCAGGCAGGCCAAAGCCAGCTCTTTATCTTCAGCCAGAAGAGCTGCCTGCCGGCAGGCTTCCGTAAAGGAAGCACGACCCAACCCGGCGGCCAGATCCACCACTCTTTGCCGGAAGGCGGAATAACCGCCATCCACGCCGGCCAATCTCACGGCCCGCCCGGGACAACCCCCGGTAAGCCGGGCCAGCAGTTCCAGTTCACCCCGGGAGGCAGCCATTTCTTTTTGCAGGATACTCACCACCTGCCCGGCGGGCAGGGGGTGAAAAGTGAAGATCTGACAACGGGAAAGGATTGTAGGCAGCAAAGCCTGGGGACGGCCGGAAATTAAAATAATTACCGTACCGGCCGGCGGCTCTTCCAGAGTCTTCAAAAGACAGTTCGCCGCCTCACCTGTCATCATGTCCGCCTGTTCCACAAGAAAAATCTGCCGCTGACCCTGATAAGGAGAAAGGGCAATGCGGTGTAACATCTCCCGCACCTGTCCGATCTTGATGGATGCCCCGTCGGGAGCAATCCGGTGCAGGTCGGGATGGTTTTGTCCGGCCACCTGCCGGCAATCCCGGCATTTACCACAGGCATCGCCAGAGCCGGGATACCGGCAGAGAAGGGCGGCCCCAAAGGCCAGGGCCGTGGTCGTCTTGCCCACGCCATCCGGTCCGGCAAATAAATAGGCATGACTTACTCTGTCCTGTTCCACGGCCCGGCGCAGGGCGCGGACAATTTCTCCATGTCCAATAATTTCTGCCAGCCTCACCTAAAACCTCTCCTCCACGGCCTTCAATATCTGCCGGTGGAGTTCCCGGCAGTCCAGGCGTCCATCCAGCACCAGGTAACGCCGGGGCTCCCTTTTTACCAGCTGGTGATATCCCCGGCGCACCCGTTCAAAAAAATCCAGCCTTTCCTGCTCAATGCGGTCCACCCTGCCGGCCAGCCGCGCCAGAGCCTCGTCAGCCGGCATGTCCAGCAACACCGTAAGGTCGGGTACAAGCTTTCCCGTGGCCAGAGCATTTAGCTGTTCCAATTCCGCAAGGTCCAGACACCGCCCGTAACCCTGATACGCCAGGCTGGAATCCACAAAGCGGTCACTGACCACCACCCGGCCGCCGGCCAGAGCGGGACGGATGGTGCTGGCGACGAGTTCGGCCCGGGCACCGGCGTATAAAAAAGCTTCCGCCAGGGGATTTAAACCGGCCAGGGCCGGGTCGAGCAACAGGCTGCGGATCTTTTCACCTACCGGTGTACCCCCCGGTTCCCGGGTAAAAACCACCGGATACCCCCGCTGGACCAGGGCGTTAGCTAAAAGCCGCGCCTGGGTGGTTTTCCCGACACCGTCAATGCCCTCAAACACAACAAACAAACCCTTCACCATACCACCACCCGCAGGCTCTGGAGCCCGGGATCTTCAGGACCCTGTACGGAAAGCGGCAGCTTCCTGACCCATTGTAGATATTCGACCATCTCCGGACCGATCTCCTCCCCGGGATAGAGCAGGGGGATGCCGGGAGGAGTGACGTTCACCCATTCGGCACAGATGTGACCGGCACACTCCTCCAGAGGAAGGGGACGGCTGGGAGCCAGCCAGGCCTGGCGTGGAGTAAGCCTTGCCACCGGCAGTGGCGGCCGTTCGGGACAGGCCATGAGAGCCCGTCCCACCTCCACCCGGCGGACCACTTCCTGCAAGCCGCGGATGAGGAGCTCACAATCACGGCGGGTGGTACCGATACCGATGACCACCACCAGGTTATAGTAATCGGCCATTTCCACCTGCACCCGGTAGTCCCGGGCCAGGATCCTGGCCACCTGATACCCCGTCAACCCAGCGGAGCGCAGTGAAATCACCAGCCGGGTGGGGTCCAGGCCGTGCACCCCGGGCCGGCCAAGGTGCTCCTCCCCCAGCAGGGTTATGCCCGGCAAGCGGGAGAGGGCCCGTCTTACCTCCAGGGCCAGGTCCACTGCACGTCCCAGCATTTCCGCGCCCCTGGTGGCCAGCTGCCGGCGGGCACCGTCAAGGGAGGCAAGCAAAAGATAAGAAGGGCTGCTGCTTTGCAGGAGGCGCAATGCCCCGGCCGTCCTCCGGATATCAATACGGTGGCCTTTGAAATGCAGAAGCGAGGACTGGGTGAGGGAACCACCCATCTTGTGCATGCTCTGTACCGAGGCATCCACGCCACACTGCAGTGCCGGCGGCGGGAACCCGTCATGAAAAGGGAAATGCACCCCGTGAGCCTCATCAGCCACCACCGGCTTATTCACCCCGTGGGCCAGTTCCACCAGTTGCTGCAGGTCACCTGTAACTCCATAATAGGTGGGATGCAGTACCAGCAGCCCCCTGGCCCGCGGGTGTTCTTCGAGGGCACCGGCCACCACCTGAGAAGTCAAACCGGCAGCCATACCGAACTCTTCAATTACCGCTGGTTCAAGGAAAACAGGCTTTGCCCCGGAAAAAACCAGACCTCCCAGCACAGCCCGGTGCGCATTGCGGGGGAGCAGGATCTCATCACCCGGCCGGCACATGGCCAGCAACAGAGCCATTATCCCCACCGTACTCCCGTTCACCAGAAAAAAGGCTTGCCCGGCTCCAAAAAGCTCCGCCGCCAGGGCCTGTGCCCGGGCGATCACCCCTTCGGGATGGTGCAGGTCATCCAGACCGGGCAATTCGGTTAGATCGAGCTGCAGGATTTCCTTGCCCCCCTGCCACTCGGGGAAAATGGCTTCCCCCTGACGGTGCGCGGGCACGTGCAGGTGGGCGTAATTCCTGGCACAATGGGCATAAAGTGCTGCTACCAGGGGGACTTCCTCCTGATTCATAATGTTTTTCACCTGATTAAAAAATTTGGCTCAACAGCTTTATTTTAACATGAGTACCCTTCATCATAAAGCATTGCCATTACTTTAACCTTATATCCGGTCAGGGCAGCGGTCAAAATAAGTTCAAGAAAAAGATAAAGCGAAAGGAGAGGCAATGGATGAGAGGTGAGAAGATTGACGAAAAAAGCCTTTCCCGCAAATATAAAACCAACGTTTCCCGTCTGATCAGAGCCTGGAAAAAGGGCCTGTCCGATATGGAAATCTCATCCAGCACAGGCATTGACATGGCAACTCTCAACAGGATCAGGAGCGATATCGAAATGGCCCACCGGCGACTGCGGCTGGCCCGCAAAAAGGAATTGAACCGGTTGTTTTACATTTAACCATCGCCTGCCTCCCTTCATAGTTTATATCAACGGGGTTTATAGCAACGGGCAATTTGACAGCCTTCCACCTTTTGAACCGGCTCCGCCATATGGCGGTGCTGTTAATCGAGTAGGAGGGGGCGGCTAGCCCCCGTCCTCTCACACCACCGGACATGC
>NZ_JBNATZ010000174.1:0-5148 GCF_049701015.1 Desulfofundulus sp. | reverse complement strand
TACGCTCACCGCCTTAATATTTCTCTAACATTTTATAGTTTTTGCAACGGCCAGTCAAGAAAGGTCCAGGCCTCGCAAAAAAACCTGACCGTCGGTCAGGTTCTCGCATTTAGCTTTAACTAACCTTCGCCTCCAGCCTTAGTTTATCCGCGACCATAGCTATGAACTCTGAATTGGTTGGTTTTCCTCTCTGTAGATTTATAGTATAACCAAAAAATTTGGTCATCATTTCCACATTACCCCTGTCCCATGCCAGCTCGATGGCATGACGTATAGCCCTTTCCACCCGGCTGGGTGTTGTTTGATACTTCTGGGCAATCATGGGGTAAAGTTCTTTTGTTACTGCCCCCAGCAGGTTGACCTCGTTGATTACGGCCAGGATGGCATCCCGTAAGTAATGATAGCCTTTAATATGAGCGGGTACGCCCATTTCGTGGATGATGTTGGTGACCGCCACGTCCAGGTTTCTGGTTCTGGGTGGAGATATGTATTGAGATACATTCACTCCATCCGCAAGTTGCCGGATACGTGTAGCCAGTACTCCAAAGTCAAAAGGTTTTAAAATGTAGTAGTCGGCTCCCAGTTCAACTGCCCGTTGAGTGACACTTTCCTGGCCAAAGGCAGTTAGCATAATTACCTTGGGCCGGGGTGAGATACTCCCCAATTTCTCAAGTACACCAATGCCATCCAAATGTGGCATGATGATATCCAGTACCACCACATCCGGTTTTTGCTGCTTGATTTGTTCCAGGGCCTCAAGACCATTATATGCTATACCTGATAATTGAAAATCCTGTTGCTGATTGATAAATTCTTTCAGTAATTCGCAAAACTCCCGATTATCATCAGCAATTAGCACCTTAACGGTTTTTTTAATCATCAAGTCCCGCCTCCTGAGTCTTTTTTAGGAATTTTATCTCTAATGGTATTTATAACCAATTTCGACGCACAAAAAAAATCTCCTTCTGAAAGGAGTAATTATTTTATTTACTATTTCTGTTAATATATGACACCGATCAATAACTTATGCACAAAAGTATGGTATCAGTCGAAAAATCTTATATTTATGCAACTTTTTTCTCCTTTGGAACGGGCATCAAATTGGCTTCCCAGAGCATCCATTCCGCAAGTACGCCGTAACCCCGGGTTGGATCGTTAACAAACACATGTGTTACTGCTCCGACAAACTTCCCGTCCTGTAGAATGGGACTGCCGCTCATTCCCTGGACGATACCCCCGGCCTGTCGTAAAAGCTCTGGGTCGTTAACTTTGATGATCATTCCTTTCCCTTCCCACCTGTTCTGGGGCATCACCTGTAATATTTCTACGGAAAATCGCCCAATGCGATTCCCCTTTAAAACAGTGAGCATCTCGGCAGGGCCCTTTTTTACCTGGTAAACCAGGGCAACGGGGACGGGTTGGGGGTAGAGGGGATTGCTCAGCGGCTCCTGCAGGTGGCCAAAAATTCCATAGGAAGTATTTTTTTCGATGTTACCTGTCAACCCGCTTCCATTAAAGAGACCAATTTTTTCCCCGGGCTGACCCCTCCGGCCCGGACGAATTCCCTGTACAAGGGCTTCTACAATCTTACCGTCATAAAGATCAATTTTACGATTGGTTTCAATGTCGCTTATAACATGACCTAGAGCACCGTATTTCCGGGTTCGCGGCTCATAAAAAGTCAGGGTGCCAACACCAGCGGCACTATCCCGTACGTATAGCCCAATATGATAAGTTCTGGTTTCGGAACAAAAGATTGGTTTAACCCTGGTAGTGAAAACGCGTTGTCCCCGCTTGACCTCCAGCGTAACAGCACGCCCCATTTTACCACACCGGCTTATCTCCCTGCGCAATTGTTCCTCACTCCGCACCCGGTTTCCGTTTACTTTCAGTATAACATCACCATTTAAAATTCCTGCCTGCAACGCGGGGCTTTGTCGTTGTCCCTTCATGTCCGTTACCATGGCATGACCGACCACCATTACCCCCTGCGCATGAAGCAGGACGCCTATAGAATGCCCTCCCGGAATAACCTTTACAGCAGGTACTACATTAACCACCAGGCGGTTCAGCGGAATAAAACCCAGCAGTTTTATCTGCATATCAACCCTACCAGGGACAGTAGCTACAGGAACAGCCCCCTGCACGGAAGTCAATCTTTCAACCGGTCCCCCGGATAAAATCTCGACTTTAAAAATGTTGGCGGGCAATCTCCCCGGTATCAGGGGGTCACCTACAGCAACGTTTGTGGTCAAGGGTAACAATGAAGTTTTTATGCTTATGCTGATACAAAGGACACTGAGAACCAGGGTAAACACTGCAGTGATGAAAACATATCTCTTTCTGCTCAGGATGAATCGCCTCCCCGTTGATTTTTTGGTCCCACCTCCATCTTTGACACTGGTATCCATATAAAACGCCATAATTTAAAATAACAGCGTGCATTTTTAAGATAGCCTGAGATAATATCAATTATTCTGACTAAATGTGCCGTTATTGGCTTATATGAGTTGCAAAAAACAAAAAGCCCATTACTGGGCTTTTTAAAAAAGTTAATTTAATTTTTTAATATAAAGTTTTTAAGTAGAAATGCTTGATAACAAGTTGCGTTTTATGCTTAAGAAATACATCCCAGGTGTTTTTGGGCCTCTTCAAGAAGGTGACGGGCATGCTCCCTTGCCAGGCCGTCTGCATCCCGTCCGCCGAGCATACGGGCCAGCTCGGCCAGCCGGCCCTCATCATCAAGCCTCCTGACCCGTGTTATGGTTTGACCTGCCTGAACCTTCTTGTAGATACTGAAATGAGTGCGGGCAAAGCTGGCTATCCTGGCAGCGTGGGTTACACATATCACCTGGCGGTGGTTGGCGATATCAGCCAGCTTTTCGGCCACGGCCGAGAGAGTTCTCCCACCGATTCCCGCATCTACCTCATCAAAAACCAGTGTGGGTAGCTCATCCACGGCAGCCAGGATGACGCACATGGCCAGCATCACGCGTGACAACTCACCCCCGGAAGCAATTTTGGCCAGTGGACGTAAAGGTTCCCCCGGATTGGGTGAGATCAGAAATTCACAACGCTCCCTCCCGGCAGCAGAAGGCTGTGCCAGGTCTTCAAAGTGAACCCGAAATTCCACCTTCCCCATTTCCAGATCAGCCAGTTCCCGGGCCACCGCCCCTTCCAGCTGCCGTGCATGCTCCCGGCGGGCATGGGACAGTTCCAGCGCCTTCTGCTGCCAGCGCTCTGCCCAGAGGTTGACCTCCTTCTCCAGTGCCAGCGCATTTTCCTCGCTGAAAGCCAGCTTTTCCAGCTCGGCTGCCGCTTCTTCACGATAACGCAGGATTTCTTCCACAGTGTCACCATACTTGCGCTTGAGGTCGCGAATACGCGCAAGTCTTTCCTCCACCTCCTGCAGCCGGCCCGGGGTAAATTCCACCCCGTCCCTGTAACGGGAGAGTTCTCTTGCTACATCCTCCACCTGGTATAAAATGCCGTTGAGCGATGAGGCCAGGGATGAAAGGCCGGGATCCAGACGGGCCAGTTCTTCCAGGTCCCGGCAGGCACGACCCAGGAGGTCCATGACCGCCGGCATGCCTTCTTCTCCCCCGTACAGAACCTGGTAACAACTGCCGGTCAGAGCGGCAATCTTTTCGGCATTGCCCAGCAGGTTACGCTCCCGGTTGAGCGCTTCCTCTTCTCCGGGGGAAAGGCAGGCGCGATCAATTTCACGGATCTGATATTCAAGCATATCCAGGCGGTGCAGTCTGTCCCTGGCCCCGCGGTGGAGTTCCTCCAGTTGAGACACGAGTTGACGCCACTTGTGGTAAATTTTAGCAACCTCCAGGCGCAGGGACCACAATCCTCCAAAACGATCCAGGAGGTCCCTGTGCCGGTCGGGGTTGAACAGCGACTGGCTTTCGTGCTGTCCGTGGATGTCCACAAGGTGCTGGCCCGCTTCGCGGTAAATATTCAAAGTAACCAACTGCCCGTTTATCCGGCAGGTATTGCGCCCGTTACGTGCAAGCTCCCTGGCCATCACCATTACCCCATCTTCCTCCGGGGGAACCCCCCAGGCCTTCAGTTTTTCTTTCAGCACATCCAGTGTGTGAATCTCAAAGACTGCCGTAACTCTGGCCCGTTCACGACCTGTACGAATAAGCTCCGCGGACGCCCTGCCGCCCAGGGCAACCTGGAGCGCTTCCAGCACTATGGACTTCCCGGAACCTGTTTCTCCGGTGAGTACGTTCAACCCGGAGCTGAATTCCAGAGTTTGCTGGTCAATGAGACCAAAATCCTGAATATCCAGGGAAACCAGCAATTTCTCACCCCCTGGCCAGCTGATTCAAGCGTTGCAAAACTGCAGTTACAAACTTTTTGGGTTTGACCACGATCAAGATGGTATCATCTCCGGCCACGGTGCCTATAATTTCCGGCCAGGCTGCCTGGTCAATGGCTGAAGCCACTCCCTGGGCCTCGCCGGGTAATGTTTTGACCACTATCAGGTTTTCGCTGAAATCCATGAATTGAACCGAGCTGCGCAGGAGTCTTTTCAACCGTTCATACCGCTTTAAAGGGGGTGGTTCACCGGGAGCGGCATAGCGAAAAGTATTGTCATCTCCAGGCACTTTGACCAATCCCAGCTCCCGGATATCCCGGGATACGGTAGCCTGTGTAACGGAAAACCCGGCAGCCCGCAGGGCTTCCGCCAGTTCTTCCTGGGTTTCGATAACCTGCTGACGGATAATTTCAAGGATCTGCCTTTGCCGACGGGCCTTCACACTTCCGCACCCGCTTTTTCCAAAAGAATTACTACCGGCGCCTTTGAGGAACGATTCCAGAAAGATAATCTTATGACCGTATAATAACGCGGAGGTAGAGCACGGGTGAATTCCTCCAAAACTCTCAGTTCCTCTGTGGCACCCGGATGCCCCGTGTAAATGACAAGGGAAACACGCCCTCCGGAAGCTAAAAGGGACAGCGCAGCTTTAAGCGCTTCCAGTGTTGATTCGGGCCGGGTGATAATCCGGTGGTCTCCGCCCGGCAGGTAACCCAGGTTAAACATAACCGCCCGCACATGGTCGGGAACGTGGGCTGCCATACGGCGATTACCGCTATGCGCAAGTGATGAGCATTGAAGGTGCTTCCCGGATT
>NZ_JBNATZ010000173.1:0-5219 GCF_049701015.1 Desulfofundulus sp. | reverse complement strand
GGTCCACTTTGGTTAACACTACTACACCCCGTGTTATCTGGAGGAGCTGGATGATATCCATATGCTCTTGTGTTTGAGGCATGATTCCTTCGTCAGCTGCGATAACCAGCAGTACCAGGTCAATACCGCCGACACCAGCCAGCATGTTTTTAATAAAACGCTCGTGGCCCGGCACGTCTACAATACCTGCCTGCCGGCCGCTTGGTAAGGTCAAGGAAGCAAAACCCAACTCAATGGAGATACCCCTTTCCTTTTCTTCTTTTAGCCGGTCTGTATCTATTCCGGTAAGGGCCTTCACCAGCATGGTTTTGCCATGGTCAACATGACCGGCGGTCCCGATGATTAAATAGGTCACCTTCAAAGGACCTCCTTCCCGGGCTGAAGTGCTGCCGTGATTGCTCCGGCCAGGACCTCTATTTCTCCTGGTAAGACGGTTCGCATATCCAGAATTAAACTTTCATCCTGCAACCGGCCCATAACTGCCGGTTCTCCAGCCCGTAATAACCTGGCCAGATTTTCGCTGTTCATTTGCCGGGGTTGTACTTTTACAGCCATGGAAGGCAGGTCGGCCGTAGGCATGGCACCTCCCCCTACCCGTGAGATACAAGGTTCTATTTCAATGACAGCCTGTTCTCCCACCACCTTACGCAGTTGCTCAGCCAGTTTCCTGGCCCGTTCTTCCAGTTCTGCTATATCTGCGGTTAACATGTGCAGGGTGGGTACGTTGGCAAGTGCCCGTTCAGGCTCAAGGTAGAGCCTCAGGGTGGCTTCCAGGGCGGCCACGGTAAACTTATCGATACGTATGGCACGGGTAAGGGGGTTTTTCTTCATTTTTTCGATGTATTCTCGCCGTCCCACAATAATCCCTGCCTGGGGGCCACCTAAAAGCTTGTCGCCGGAAAAGGTTACAATGTCGGCCCCGGAGGCGACAACTTCCTGTACCGTTGGTTCTTCAGGGAGTCCAAAATCGTTCAGGTTTACCAAAAAACCACTCCCCAGGTCGCTCATGACCGGTAAACCATATTCTTTGCCCAGCATGACCAGCTCGTTAACGGTAATTTCCCGTACGAACCCTATAAGGCGGTAGTTGCTGGTATGAACATGAAGGAGAAGAGCTGTCCGGTCGGTAATGGCCCGGCGGTAATCGTCGGGATATGTCTTGTTTGTTGCCCCTACTTCCACCAGGGTGGCTCCGCTTTGGGCCATTACTTCGGGGATGCGAAATGATCCACCGATTTCTACCAGCTGTCCCCGGGAGACAATAACCTCCCGGCCCCGGGCCAGGGTGCTCAGTGCGAGCAGAACGGCAGCGGCATTGTTATTTACTACCATGGCTGCCTCTGCACCGGTCAGACTGGTCAGCAACCCTTCCAGAGGAGCGTAACGGGAACCCCGGCGGCCACTCTGGAGATCCAGTTCCAGGTTGCAATATCCAGATGCTACCATTTCTACCGCGGTTCTGGCATCACGGGCCAGCACGGCCCGGCCCAGGTTGGTATGCAGTACTACTCCTGTGGCATTTATCACCCGGCGCAGATTTGGTCGGGAGCGGCGAGCGGTTTCCCGGATTACTTCTTGAACTATCCGGGCCGTGATTTCTTCGCGCCCCATTTCATCATTTAGCTCGTTTCTTAAAAGAACCTGGCGCCAGCGATCCAGGACATGCCGGACCGTCTCCACTACCAGATTACGGGGCTTTTCGGCCAGCAGGGCCACTGTTTCCGGTGAACGCAACACTTCATCCACTGCTGGCAATTTGCGTAAAGCTTCCCTCTTGGCCATGATCGTGTGCCTCCGCTACCAGTGTCCCCAACATTATAGGACAAGTGAAGCTTTTTTAGCAAGTTCGTAGCATATCTACAAATATATACGGTATAAAAAGATGCGGTGCTCCTGGCACCGGGGACTGGAATTAGCAGGAACAGCACCTCATCCAACACTCAGTATTCCCGGATGATCTCATAAAAAGTGCTGCGCTGGGCCGGGATGAACCCCGCCTTTCTGATGCAGCGGAGTATTTCCTGTAGCGGCACTCTGTGGCTCACTCCCGCTGCCCGGACTACATTTTCTTCCAACATGGTGCTGCCGAAATCATTGGCTCCAAAAAAGAGGGCTACCTGAGCAATTTTTGCTCCCTGGGTGACCCAGGAAGCCTGGAGATTGGGCACGTTATCAAGCATCAGTCTTGCTACGGCCAGGGTGCGCAGATAATCCACCGCTGTGGCCGTTTCTCCTCCCAGCCTGGTATTCTGGGGCTGAAAGCTCCAGGGGATAAAAGCGGTAAAACCCCGGGTTTCGTCCTGAAGCTCACGCACCCGTACCATGTGCAATACCCGTTCTTCAAGAGTCTCGACATGGCCGAACATCATGGTAGCCGTGCTTTTCATTCCCAGTGTGTGGGCACAGCGCATAACCTCCATCCATTCGACCCAGGAACCCTTGTGCGGGCTGATGGCCTGGCGGACGCGGTCCACCAGTATCTCTGCCCCTCCACCCGGCAGAGAGTCCAGGCCAGCTTCTTTCAACCGGAGCAGTACCTCCTTTACCGGCAGCCCCGTCTTCCTGGTTATGTGCATTATTTCCGGAGGGGAGAAAGAGTGAATATGAATATTGAAACGTTCCTTTATGGAGCGTAGCATATCCAGGTAGTAGTCCAGACCCAGATCGGGGTGAAGGCCTCCCTGGATGAGCAGTTCAGTGCCTCCCGCCTGAATGGTTTCCTCGATTTTTTTAAAAAGTTCCTCCTTTGTAATTACATAAGCATCCGGATCCTGCGGGTTTCGATAAAAGGCACAAAAGAGGCAACGGCAATAACAGATATTGGTATAATTTATATTTCTATCGATGATAAAAGTCACCCGGTTTTCCGGGTGCCACCTGCGGCGGACCTGGTCGGCTGCCATGGCCAGGGGTAAGAGATCCGCTTCTTTCAGGATTTTCACCCCTTCTTCCAGGGAGAGCCTTTCCCCCGCTACAGCTTTTTCCAAAAGAGCGGTTATATCTGGCATCCCTCTTCACCCCAGACCAGGAGTTTAACCCTTTCCTCAATGATGCCGCTCTTATAGGCATAGTCATAAAAAGTAAGCAGTGCCCGGCGGTAGTCACCGTCAAAGTCATAGTGGATAATGCGAAAATAATCTTTTAATACCGGCAAGGGCAACCCGGTGAGCCAGTGCGCTTTTTTTAGAAGGACAGGCAAATCTGCCATGCCTATTTCGCGGGAGCGGTAAAGCAGTTCAGCCAGCGCATCGGTTTCCCGGGGGTGGACCTCGGCGAACTGCTTCCTGACAACCCATACGGCATAAACCATTTTTTCGCCGGTGAAGTCCTTCCAGGCCTCACCGAGGTCCGTTATGAACAATGGCAGTTCTTCTCTAATAACCTGCTGGTGTGCCAGCATGGCGTCGTCACCAATGAGGAGAGCCCCATCACCCATCTCCAGCATGGTCTTAAGGTCTGCTTTCACGGGGTGGAATTCTGCTTCCACATGGTAGTAATGTTCAAAGAGGATACGTAATAAAACCACGGAAGTAGCGGAGGCAGTGGTCACGCAGACCTTTTTCCCATCCAGTTCGGTAATCGGGAGATAGCTGAAAAAAAGGATACTGGCCACCCTGCCGTCGCTGGCTATGGAAAGGTGGGGTAAAATGAAACAATCTCCGGCATGGCGGGCATATTCAATAGACGAAAGAGGGGTGCAATGAAGAGCTCCCTCCAGAAACATGTGGTTTAGCCTGGTAGGGGGTCCCTTTACCAGTTCCCCATCCAGAGGAAGCAGCCCTTCTTCCAGAGCATGGTAGACCGGCAGGCAGTTCAGGTATTCCACCTGTCCCAGACGTAACCCGTTCACTGTAACCCCTCCCAGATTACATTATACAGGGTGTCCCGTTCTACAGGTATTCGTCCTGCCGCACGGATCATGTTAATAAGTCTTTGTTTGGGCATATACTGGTCCGTTTCAGCACCTGCGTCATGGGCGATCTTTTCCTCCACCACCGTGCCGTCCAGATCGTCCACTCCAAAGGAAAGAGCTACCTGTGACAGTTTGGGGCCGATCATAATCCAAAAGGCTTTGATGTGATCGAAATTGTCCAGTATCAGGCGGGCGATAGCAAGTACTTTTAAATCCTCATAACCTGTAGTGCCAGCCAGTCCCAGGGATTCCAGGCCGGTGTTTTTGGGATGAAAAGCCAGGGGAATAAAGGCCAGAAAACCACCCGTGCGGTCCTGTAGTTCCCGGAGCCGGATTAAGTGTTCCACCCTTTCTTCAATCGTTTCAATGTGTCCGTAAAGCATGGTGGCGTTGGTACGCATGCCCAGGCGATGGGCAGTTTCGTGTACTTCCAGCCAGCGTTCTCCACTGATCTTGCGCGGGCAGATCCGCTCCCGTACCCGGGGGGCGAATATTTCCGCTCCTCCGCCGGGTAAGGAGTCCAGACCAGCTTCTCTGAGCAGTTCCAGCGTTTTTTCAATTGAGAGCCCGTTGCTCCGGGCCAGGAAATCGATTTCCACGGCTGTAAAACCCTGAATTATTGCTTTGGGCAGGGCGCGACGAACCCTCCGCAGCATTTCCAGGTAGTATTCCAGACCCAGTGCCTTGTTCAGTCCACCCACAATATGGATTTCCGATACACCCTGTCCCTGGCATTCCCGCGCCCGTGCTTCAATTTCATCAAGAGTCATGGTGTAGGCCCCCCGGTCGTCGGGATCCCGTCCGAAGGCGCACAGGGGGCAGCGATTGATACAGATATTCGTATGATTAATGTGCCTGTTTACAATGAAGTACGTGCGGCTGCCGTTTTTTCGCTCGCGGACCAGGTTGGCCAGGAAACCTATGGTTAAAAGGTCCCCGGACTTGAATAAACGAACCCCGTCTTCAAAGCTCAAGCGTTCTCCGGCCTGCACTTTCTCGGCGATAGCCTTTAACTCTTCGGTTGCATGATGAAATTGGTACATAATCTCCTTCTCCTTAAGAATACGAATGTTTTTGCTGATTAAAAAAGGTGCAGAGGAAAGAGGACATCTAAAAGGGTAAAGACAAACATAACTATGCTTAATGTTCCGTTAAGGTTGAAGAAGGCCACTCCAGCACGGGAGAGGTCCTCGGGCGAAACCAGGGTATGCTGTTTAAACAGAAGGACCATGGCAATCAAAACACCGATCAGGTAGAATATCCCCAGGTTTAAGATAAATGCTGTTGAGATGAAAAAAACAACTGC
>NZ_JBNATZ010000172.1:0-5289 GCF_049701015.1 Desulfofundulus sp. | reverse complement strand
CCAATGACCTGGCCGGTAAAGGTACTTACGAGGTTACGGCCATCTGCCGTGAACGTTACGGTAAAAAGGTTGCCGTGATTACCATTGGTCCTGCCGGCGAAATGCTGATGCCGGCCGCAGGGGTGACCAACAACGACAGCGACGGCAACAGCAGCCGTTATGCCGGCCGGGGCGGCCTGGGTGCTGTAATGGGTTCCAAGAAAATTAAGGCCATTGTTGTGGACAGCCCCACCACCTTTGATGCCCCGGTTAAAGAGCCCGAGCGGCTTAAGGCGGCGGCCAGGAAGTTTGCCCAGATTTTGCAAAACCACCCCGTAACCGGTCAGGGCCTGCCCAGCTACGGGACCAATGTGTTGATGAACATTATCAATGAGGCCGGTGCCCTTCCCGTTAAAAACTTCCGCTACGGCCGTTTTGAAAGGGCCAGCGAGGTCAGCGGGGAGAAGCTGGCCGAAGTGGCCGTGGCCCGGGGAGGGAAAGCCACCCATACCTGCCACCCCGGTTGCGTCATGCGGTGTTCAAACGTATATCCCATGCCCGACGGTAAGGTTTGTGCTCCCATTGAGTACGAGACCGCCTGGTGTTTCGGTCCCAACCTGGAAATCGGCGACCTGGATGTAATCGCCAAACTGAACTACATCTGTAACGACGTAGGCCTGGACACCATTGAGACCGGGTGTACCCTGGGTGTGCTTGCTGAAGCGGGCGTCATACCCTTCGGTGACGGTGAGGCTGCCATCAAGGCCCTGGAAGAAGTGTCCAGAGGTACGCCTCTGGGGCGGATTATCGGCAGCGGTTCGGCCAACGCCGGCCGGGTTTACGGTGTAACCCGCGTGCCTGCTGTAAAAGGCCAGGGCATTCCCGCTTACGACCCGCGGGCCTGCAAGGGCAACGGCGTTACCTACGCCACCACGCCCATGGGTGCCGACCATACCGCCGGTTACGCGGTAACGGCCAACATCCTCAAGGTAGGCGGCTACGTCGACCCGCTGAAGCCCGGGGGCCAGGTGGAACTTTCCCGGAACCTGCAAGTTGCCACCGCGTTTATAGACAGTACCGGCCTGTGCCTCTTTGTAGCCTTTGCCGTTCTGGACAATCCTGAAGGATTACCCACCATTGTGGAAATGATCAATGCACAGTATGGCCTGAGTTTGACGCCGGATGACGCGCTCAACCTGGGCAAACAGGTATTAAAGGCGGAGAGGGAGTTCAACCTCAAGGCCGGGTTTACCAGTGCCGACGACCGGCTACCGGAGTTCTTCAGCCTGGAAGAACTGCCACCCCACAACGTAGTCTTTGATGTCAAAGAACACGAACTGAGACAGGTATTTAACTTCTAAATCAGGGTGCAGGCAAGGCACCCCGGGGAGGGGTGTCTTGCCGCCTTTAAGTAATAGTGGGGGTATGTAGCTTGCGGCTGGAAGTGCGGGTTTTCAGCGGGCTGGAGAAATATCTTCCCGGAGTTCGTTTCGGCCAGTTAATAGAAGTAGAACACCCGGAAGGGACTACTGTGGCTGAACTGGTCGACAGCCTGGGCATCCCCCGGGACCAGGTTTTTACAGTCCTGGTCAACGGGCGTCACGCGGCCATGAATGCCGTCTTGCAGCCCGGCGACCGGGTTTCCCTGTTTCCTCCGGTAGGTGGTGGATAGGTGAAGTGAAGAGGTGGGGAATATGCAGGAGCTGACCCGGGAACAACAGGAGCGCTACCACAGGAACATCCTCCTCCCCGGCGTGGGGATTGAGGGTCAGAAGAAGTTGTTGCGCAGCGGGGTACTGGTGGTGGGGGTCGGCGGCCTGGGTTCACCTGTAGCCTGGTACCTCGCTGCGGCGGGAGTAGGGCGTTTGGGCCTGGTGGATGCCGATGTGGTTGATTTGTCCAACCTGCAGCGGCAGATCCTGCACCGCACCGGTGATATCGGCCGGCCCAAGGTGGAATCGGCCAGGGATAAACTGATGGCCCTGAACCCGGACGTGCAGGTGGAAGTTTTTCCTGAGCGTTTGAGCAACGCCAATGCCGTATCTCTGATTAAGGGTTATGACGTTGTTGTTGACTGCACCGATAATTTTGCCACCCGCTTCCTGCTCAACGAAACCTGCCTGCGCCTGGGGAAACCCTTTATCTACGGGGGTGTGCTGGCTTTTGCCGGGCAGGTGATGACGGTATTACCGGGGTCCGGTCCCTGCCTGCGCTGCATTTTCCCGCACGAACCGGACCCGCACGTTCCCGGCTGCACGGAACTGGGGGTTCTCGGGGCCGTGCCGGGCGTTATCGGGACTATCCAGGCCACGGAAGCGGTAAAGTTCCTCCTGGGGCTTGGAGATTTGCTGGTCGGCCGTTTGCTCACTTATGATGCCCTGTCCATGACCTTTTATGAAGTTTCCATAGACAGGGATTCCAGATGCCCGGCCTGCGGTTGAAAGGTATTCCGTCCATTCACAGGGTTATGCTGGGGTTTTACGGGAAAAAGCAGTGATGGCCAGGGACACCTTTACGGTGTTTTTTGTTTGTCTTTAGCAGGTTATCGGGGGTTGACTGGAGAAATTTTTGTTATGTTATTTCGGGGGGTACGTTCATGGCAAAGGAACTGGCGGTCAACCCCGGCAGGTGTATCGGCTGTTGCACCTGTGCCCTGACCTGTGCTATTACCAACCATGGGGAGTTTGACCTTGCTAAGGCGTTTATTTATATCACCAGGCATGAGTTTGACGGGACATTTGCGATTACTTTTTCATCCTGTTGCCGCGGCTGCCAAAAATGTGCCCTGGCCTGTCCCGCGGGAGCTCTGCGGGTGGTTGAAACAGCCGGAACGGTGGACTGAAGAGGGGGGGTGTATGCGTGTACGGTTACAGCGGCAGGATCCTGGATATCAACCTCACGGCCGGGGAAATAAGGGAATACCCGGTGGAGCGGGATTGGGCCGGTGAGTATTTAAGCGGCCTGGGATTTAACGCCCGCCTTCTGTATGAAGAGGTCCCCGCAGGTGCCGACCCCCTCGGTCCGGAAAATGTCCTTGCCTTTAATGTGGGGGTGCTGGTGGGTACGACGGTGCCCACTGCGTCCCGCACCGAAGCTTCCGCCCTCTCGCCGGCCACCGGCCTGTTTGGCACGGCCAACTCCGGCAACTTCTGGGGGAGCGAGCTCAAGTTTGCCGGATTTGACGGCGTGGTCATCCGGGGAAAGGCTGCCACGCCGGTTTATGTATGGATCTGTGACGGCCAGGCTACAATTTTACCGGCGGGTCACCTCTGGGGACGGGATGCCTGGGAAACAGTGCGCCAGATCCGCCGTGAATTGGGTGATGACGCCATCCAGGTGGCGGCCATCGGCCAGGCCGGCGAAAACCTGGTCCGCTTTGCCAGCATAGAGAACGGCCCCTTTGATGCCTGGGCCCGCACGGGGCTGGGGGCGGTAATGGGCAGCAAAAACCTGAAGGCCATAGCGGTCCGCGGCCGGGGCGCTGTGCGGGTGGCTCACCGGAAGGAGTTCCTGCAGGCGGTGGATGACACCCGTAAAGCCATCTTTTCTTCTCCCTTTTACGCTTCTTTCTGCCGCTTCGGTACCATGCTGGCCAGCCTGCCCTACCAGGAGTTCGGGGCCCTGCCCGGGCGCAATTACCAGCGCGGTGTTATTGACGGTTGGGTCCAGACCCGCAGCCGGAAGGTCCTGCCCGGCTACACCACCCGCGGGGTGGCCTGTATGGCCTGCCCCATTGCCTGTGCCCACTGGGTGGAAGTGAAGGAAGGACCTTACGCGGGGTTGAAACTGAAGGACATGGAAGTTACGCCGGTGATCGGCTTCGGTGCCGGTTGTGACATCGACAACCTGCCGGCCATAGCCATGCTTACCGAAACCTGCCAGCGCCTGGGTATGGATATGGTTTCTGCAGCGGCAGTGGTAGCCTTCACCATGGAATTGTACGAAAAGGGGCTTCTCAATGAAAAGGACCTGGGTTTCTCCCTTAGCTGGGGGGATGAGCGGGCCGTCATTTCCCTGCTGGGTATGATTGCCCACCGGCGGGGTATAGGGGATGTGCTGGCTGAAGGCGTCAAAAGGGCGTCGCGCCATTTCCCCGGGGCATCAAGATATGCCGTGGAAGTCAAGGGGCTGGAGTGTTTCCTTTTGGATCCCCGGGCCCGCTGGTCCACCTGGACGCTGGGGTATATTACAAACGTGCGCGGCGGGGATCACCTGCGTACCCGGAACCCTGTAGAAAATCTCCGTTATAACGAAAATCCCGTCCCCTACCTTACGGAGAAGTTCGGTTTTCCGGAGGAGATGTACCACCAGCTGGATATGCCTGACGAGTTGAAAAAAAAGATTTTTGATCCGGTCACCCGTGATGTAAATATACCTGAAATGTCCAGGTGGGCGGAGGATCTCATTGCCGTTTACAATTCCCTGGGCATGTGTATCCGTCCTCCCGTGCTGCATACCGTAGGGCCCACCCTTTTTGCCCGCCTTTATACCAGTTTGACAGGCATTGACCTTACACCGGCAGATATAATCAGGGCGGGGGAACGCATCTGGAACCTGCAGAAATTGTTCAACCTGCGCCATGGAGAAAAACCCGCCGATTCTGATTACCCCTCCCGTTTTTACGACGAGCCAGTGACGGCCGGCCCCGCTGCCGGGCGCAGGTTGGACCGCGAAAAGGTGCGTCAGGTGCTTCGGCAATATTACCTGGCCAGGGGTTGGGATCCGGACACGGGGGTGCCCGGGAGAGAAAAGCTGGCGGAGCTTAATTTAGACAACTACTCATCATTCGAAGTCTGTTGAGTGCCGTGGGCAAACCTGGCGAGACTGTGGGTGAAGGTGGGGCCGGGGCCATCCAGCTTGAATGTCCGAATGGTCCGGGAACCCTGCCGGAGTCCGAGGCCGGGTGCTGGTTTTCCAGCATTCATTCCAACCAGATTTTAAGGGATAAATGTGCCAGTGAGTGCTGGGGGACGGAGCGAGCGCGTGCAAGCGGTAGCTTAAGAACATATCAGAACAGGTTGTGATATCGACGAACCACCAGAGGAGTTGAAGGAGTTTGGAAATCTTCAGGCAGGGTCTTGTTGAGGCTTTTCGTTTGCTGGTGACCGGCGATCCCGAGGTCCTGGATATCACCTTACGCACTTTAAAGATCTCGGGTCTCGCCACCCTGATCAGTGTTTTAATTGGCGTTCCTTTCGGTACGCTGTTAGCTCTTACCAATTTTCCGGGACGCCGTTTTCTGGTCAGTGTGGTTAACTTTGGCATGGGCCTGCCGCCGGTGGTGGTGGGACTGGCGGTCTGGCTTACCTT
>NZ_JBNATZ010000171.1:0-5295 GCF_049701015.1 Desulfofundulus sp. | reverse complement strand
GCCTGGCGGCAGGGCTTTTGGTATCTCTTTTGCTCTTTAAAAGTCCGGGGGAAAACCGGCTGGTGGTCCATTTTATCGATGTGGGCCAGGGGGACAGCATTTTGGTCCAGACTCCCGGCGGCAGGAACATGCTGGTGGATGCCGGGGGCTGGTCAGGGGAACTGGAATCGGGGGAAGGGGCTGGGGACAGGGTGGTGGTACCATACCTGCGCCGGCTGGGTATCAGGCGCCTGGACGTGCTGGTAATTACCCACCCGCACGAGGATCACGCCGGGGGGATGAAGGCGGTGATCGGGGCCTTTCCGGTTGGTCTGGTCCTGGTGTCACCGGCAGGAAGGGCGGAAAACTATTCCGTTTCGAAAGATGGATCCCGGGAACAGCTCTCCGCAGCCTATCGTGCCCTGATGGCCGGGCTGGCCGCCCGGGGTGTACCTGTGAAGACAGTGGCGGCCGGGGACCGCCTGCACCTGGACCGGGCGCTGGATGTACGGGTCTTGGGACCGCCCCGGCCGTTGCTTTCAGGCACCCGGTCCGATTTAAACAATGCCTCGGTGGTGCTGCGGATTCGTTACGGGGAAGAAGTCCTGTTGCTTACCGGCGATATGGAGGTGGAAGCCCAGCAGGCCCTCCTGGATGCCGGCGTTAATCCGGGATGTACCGTGCTCAAAATACCGCACCACGGCAGCCGTTACTTCCTGCCTGCTTTCCTGGAAAGAACACACCCGCTCGTGGCGGTGATTTCCGTGGGGCAGCATAACAATTTCGGGCAGCCCGACCCGGAAACGCTGGAACGTCTGGCCCGGGAGCGGGTGCGGGTGTACCGCACCGACCGGGACGGGGCGGTTATCTTGAGCACTGATGGCAAGCGTGTCTTTATCAGGACAGGCCGCCGGCGCAGGGCGGGCTGAGGACTCCGGGGTATGGTCCTCCGGATTGTCTTATCCCTGCTTTTAAGCTAAACTCGAATTAAATATATTTGAGATCATTGAAAAGGGGGAATAGTAAGTGCCTGCGAACCTTACCCCCCAGTATCACGCCGCGGAAGAAGCTTTTCGCAATGCCACCACTGTTGAGGAGAAAATTGCCGCCCTGGAAGAAATGCTGGCCGTAATCCCCAAACACAAGGGTACGGAAAAGCTGCAGGCCGACATTAAACGGCGGCTGGCCCGCCTGCGGGAAGAAGGGCAAAAGAAAGCCAGTCTGAGCCGACACGACCCCTTCCACGTTGAGAAGCAGGGGGCCGGGCAGGTCGCCCTGGTGGGTTACCCCAACAGCGGCAAGTCAGCCCTGGTCGGGGTTTTGACAAGAGCCCGTGTCAAGGTGGCTGATTATCCCTTTACCACGACCGTTCCTTTCAGCGGTATGATGCCTTACGAAGAAACATACATCCAGCTGGTTGATACTCCGCCCATTACCGCCGAAGGATTTCCTCCCGGGCTGGCCGGCTTGCTGCGCAACGCCGATGCCCTGTTGCTGGTAATCGACAGCTGTGTCGGTGACTGTTTGGATCAATTGGAGAATTCCCTCCGGTTGTTAACAGAACGCAAGATCGTGCGGAGTGAGATTCCACCCGGTGTCAGGGCCGTACCGCCGCACCGGTTGATCGTAGTCGCCAACAAAGCGGAGCAGCCCGAGGGGGAGGAGAATCTTTCGCTGCTGCAAGAACTGCTGCCGCCCCACCTGGAAATTTTACCGGTTTCCGCCGCCACAGGTCTCAACCTGGAGCAGCTGAAAACCAGGCTGTTTTCCGCTCTGGAGGTTATTCGTATTTTTACCAGGTCACCGGGTAAAGAACCGGACTTAACCCGCCCCTTTATTTTACCCCGCGGCAGTAATGTTCTTGATTTGGCAGGGAACATCCACAAGGATTTTGTGAAAACACTGCGTGGGGCGCGGATCTGGGGGTCGGCCCGCTTCCCCGGTCAGAGTGTCCCGAAAGAATACGTCCTGCAGGACAAAGACATTGTGGAGTTGCTTGTCTAGAGA
This sequence comes from Desulfofundulus sp., assembly GCF_049701015.1. NCBI lineage: Bacteria > Bacillati > Bacillota > Clostridia > Eubacteriales > Peptococcaceae > Desulfofundulus > Desulfofundulus sp. Next base: position 3,309 of record NZ_JBNATZ010000171.1, on the reverse strand, counting down.
GCGGGGCCGGGAGGGACAGCTTTTCTTTAAGCCTCTGGAAGGACTATTTTTGATGGTGGAGAAAAGTACCATTATATTATGTGCAAGAAAAAAGCAGTCCCTGGTGAAACGGGGCGGGGTGAAAGAGTTTGTTCGACATTTCAGCGCTGGACAGGGTGATCAAAGATACTCTTGCCGCGATGGAAAATGGGAAAAGCCAGATTTTCGAGATCGCGGAGGCGACGCAGGCTGAATGCAACCGCATTCAGCAGGAGTTGCAGCAGGTTGTCGAGGAACTGAAAAGAACCATCGAACAGGTGGATGACCTGGAAATCAAGGAAAAAAAGGCGCGTCTCCACTTGATGGAAGTGAGCAGGGATTTCAAACGCTACCGGGAGGAAGATATCAAAAGCGCTTACGAAACGGCCCAGAATTTGCAGCTCCATTTGCGTGACCTGCGCAATCAGGAAAAAATGCTCCGCTTCCGCCGGGATCAGCTGGAGGTAAACTTAAGGCACATGAAGACCAGCCTGGCCAGAGTGGAGAGCACTCTTGCCCACCTGAGCACGGCCATTAATTACCTCAGCACCAACCTGGAGCAGGTTTCACTCAAAATAGGGGAACTGCAGCAGCTCCACGACCTCGGGGTCAGCATTATTAAAGCACAGGAAGAGGAACGCAAGCGCGTGGCCCGGGAAATACATGACGGGCCCGCACAGATGATGGCGAACATAGTTATGCGGGCGGAGTTTTGTCTCAAGTTGCTGGAAGTGGAACCCGGCAGGTTGAAGGAAGAACTCAACGCCCTGCGCGAGCTTGTCCGGCAGAGCCTGCAGGATGTGCGCAAGATCATCTTCGACCTGCGGCCGATGGTGCTGGACGACCTGGGACTGGTGGCGGCCTTGAAGCGTTATGTGGCCGATTTCAAGGAACAGTACGGGATAGCAGCCGAATTTTCCTTTTTTGGACAGGACCGGCGGCTGCCTGTTTCCACCGAGGTCACCTTGTTTCGCATTGTGCAGGAATGTTTGAACAACGTGCGCAAGCATTCGGCTGCCCGCAGCGTACTGATCAAGATGGAAATCCTGCCGGACAAAGTGAACCTGCTGATCAGGGACGACGGGAAAGGTTTTGTGCTTGAAGAAATAAAGAACAACAACCGCCCGGGAGGTTACGGGCTGATCAATATACGTGAAAGGGCGCAGCTTTTGAACGGTTCTGTGCAGGTCAACACGGCTCCGGGCAAGGGCACTGCGGTGTATGTAACGGTTCCATTGCAATGTTAGCTCGAAGGCTGGAGGACCTATTTGAGAAATCCTTTTTAAAAAATCCTGATTACTGCAGGACTTTGGATCTGTATAGAGAATAAAAAATTAAAGAGGGGTTTTTGGCCACGAAGGCAACACATTCTTTCTGCTTTTACTTTTAATTTTAATTAAATAAATTATTAAGCGAATGGCGTGACCACGAAGGTCTTAAGTAAACGGGCCGGGGTGGTCATTTTTATTTCCCTGGCCAAAATTGACGTGGGGAGGTGCTGGCTGGGTAATGAAGATGTAGTAGAGCAAAGAAGAGCCGGGGATCTGACGAAATAACTTTGAAGATAAGGAGGAGGATTTGCTTTGCGGCGATGCTGGTTGGCCCTTGGAATTACGGTCCTGGTAACGATTCTGTTGGCAGCTTCGGTTTGGCCTGTACTGGCTGCACAGCAGCAGAGAATTACGGTTACGGAATATTTCGTCACTGCACAGGGAAAGATTGAAAAACATGCAGTTCGAGTACCCTGCCCGCCCCGGCGGGTTGTGGTTCTGGGTGCTTACCCGGTGGAAATGGTAAAGGCTCTCGGGGTAGATAAAGCGGTAGTAGGGGTTGATGATTATACCAAGAAAAATACACAGTGGCCAGAATATGTTTTAAAGGTTCCGGACGTGGGAAGTTCTTCTACTCCAAGTGTGGAAAAGATTATAGCTCTCAAACCGGATCTGGTCATCGAAGCATTTATGAAACCTGAAGTCAGGAGTCAGCTGGTACGTGCCGGGATTCCCGTCATCAGAATTTACGGTTATAAAACCGAGCTTATCCCAGGCGAAATTCGCACCTTGGGGGTGATTTTTAACTGCCAGAATAGGGCGAATGCCTATGCGGCTTATATTCAAAAACAATGGCGGACGGTTCAGGAACGCACAAAAAAGCTGAGTTCCCGGCAAAAAGTAAAAGTTTACTGGGAGTCTTCTCTCGGTGACTGGAAAACAAATGGCCCTGGTTCAGGGGCACATCCACTGATTGAATGGGCCGGAGGCATAAATATTGCTGCCGGGTTGGGAGTTGCCTACCCGGTGGTAAGTCCGGAATGGGTGGCAGCTAAAAATCCGGATGTGATAATAAAATATGTTGGCCGTGAACAGGCTGGTTGGACAGTCAATGATACCAAAAAGATGGAAGATTTACGGCGACAGATTATGTCCAGACCGAGCCTTAAAAATACGAACGCGGTCAAACATGGTAGAGTATACCTTATTTCTGATCTGATAACCTGTGCACCCCAGGGAGCAGCAGGCGAATATTACATCGCCAGATGGTTGCATCCGGAACTCTTCCGTGATGTGAACCCCGAGGCGGTGCGCAGGGAAATGCTCAAGAAGTTTTATGGGGAGGAACTTAAAGGCGTCTGGGTTTACCCTACGAAGTAAGAGCTTTTGGGTTAGGAGGCTAATTTCCTTCATAGCATGGATCTGAGTAAGTATGGATGTCAGCTGTCAGGTGAATCAGGGCTCGATGTAGGAATTGGCGAGACTGGTGCTAACCCTGTCGGTAATATTCGACAGGGTTTTCTTGACGCATTTTACCGGAAGTGGTTCAATTGGATCTGGTGCAGAATGGTGAACAGTCCCTGGGGGATAAAGAAAAGCTTGGCGGCCAGCCGGGACATAGACAAACGAAGTGTTACCGGGTAAAGCGCAATCTCGGTGTTGATTGTCACCGGGAGATAACTCTAATTTCCCCTTTTTGTGGCAGGATTTTGGTTTCGGGAACAGAAAAAGTATCCAGAAACAGCTTGTGCAAGGGAGAGAGGGAGAATGTTGGTCATTGACCGGCTTAAAGGAAACTGGGCGGTTGTCGAATTTGGCCAGCAGACCTTCGCTGTTCTTAACCCTGCACAAAAAAAGCCACCCAAACCAGGACAGGGAGAACATTCCCTTCCCTGTGGTTTGCGGGCAACGCGGTAGGCGTAACTGATAAAAGCATTGTTGGGATCCTTGCTCGAAACCAGAGAACTCCAAGCTTTAAAATCAGGAGTTGGGTACACTTGGCGATCAAGGTTGTGATTGC
>NZ_JBNATZ010000170.1:0-5437 GCF_049701015.1 Desulfofundulus sp. | reverse complement strand
TACTCGTCCCCCGCCCGGAGACGGAGCTTCTGGTGGAGACCGCCCTCGAGCTGTTGAGTGGTGTGCCGGACCCCGGAAGCCGCGGCCACGGTGGGGAAGAACGGCTTTCCCTGGCCGATGCGGGTACGGGCAGTGGGGCCATTGCCGTCAGCCTGGCCTATTACCTGGATAAAGCTCTCGTTTATGCTACCGACATTTCCCGGGCGGCCCTGGCGGTGGCTGCGGAAAACGCCCGGCGCCACGGGGTTGCCGGCCGCATCGTTTTGTTGGAGGGGGACTTGCTTTCCCCGCTGCGAGCATTTCTCTCCCCGGGCAGCCTGTCCCTGGTGGCTGCCAACCTGCCATACATACCTTCCGCTGATATTGGCCGGCTGATGCCCGATGTGGCACGCTATGAACCACACCTGGCTTTGGACGGCGGCCCCGACGGCCTGGAGCTCTACCGGCGCCTGGTCCCCCAGGCTCAAGAGCTGCTGGTGCCGGGAGGTTACCTGCTCATGGAGATAGACCCCTCACAGGTCCCCCTCATACCCCGCCTGCTCCCGGAAGGCTCATGGCGTTACCGGGTGAGGCGGGACCTGGCCGGCCGGGAGCGGCTCGTGGTCGCGCAACTTACAGGTTCACTCTCCAGGTGAACCTTTTCAGAGGGTAAAGGCTGGAGGCTGTCGCATATCCGCCCGGGCGGCGGTTGTCCCCCTCGCTCCTTAAGGGACGACCGCCGCCTGCTATCTCCGGTTCTGTGACTGTACCTGCTAAAAAGCTGTCCACGCTGTGAGCACTCCGGTGAAAATGATCAGCAGAGCACTGGTCACAGTCAGCCAGCGCCAGCTGCGCTGCCCCAGCAGGTCCTGGGCCAGGTTGGAAAGCTTCACGAACAAAAGTCCCACGCCCACCAGGGCCAGCGCCCCTCCCAGCCCGAAGGCCAGGACGAGGCCCAGCCCTGCCAGGGGTGTGCCGCTGCCTATGGAAAGAAGCATAACCGCCAGGGCCCCCGGACAGGGGGCCAGGCCGTTGGTGACTCCCACCAGTAACAGTCCCCAGCGGTCCCGTCTTCTTCTGGATGCCGCCTGGGGGTACCCCGGCCTGCTGCAGTGGGGACAACTGTCACCTCGCATAAAGAGCAGCCGCAGGCCAATGAAAGAAATCAGTATGCCCGAAATCAGTTGCAACCACGCTTCCAGTTCCTGGCGGGGAACCCCCGCTGCCGCCATGGTGAACCAGGTTACCCAGCGAGCTCCCATGGCCAGGGCCAGTACCACCAGAGTATGGGTGGTGGCCGTGGTCAGCCCCAGAAGTAATGCATCTACAGCCCGTCCACGAGAAAGAACCAGGTAGGTTCCCATGATTCCCTTGCCGTGTCCCGGTTCCAGGGCGTGCAGGACCCCCAGCCCAAAGGCTGATATATGTGTAACGCCGTAAGTCAACCTCCTCACCCCGACCCACAAAATTCCCCATACCAGCAGGACAGGACACTAAAGCATATTCCCCCGGGTTCTGATCTTAGACCATGTTCTTGACAGGAAGAGGATCATTTGATTAAATAAAGATGTTATTACCTAGGAATGATTCTGATGTAGGAGGCATACCAATGAACCTGAAGGAGGCATTATACAGATTAAAAGCCCAGGGTGTGCGCCTGACGCCCCAGCGCCAGGAGGTGCTGCGTGTTTTAATTGAAGATGCCGGTAAGGAAGAACACCTGAGTGCCGAGGAAATCTGGCGCCGGGTTAAAGAACGCTACGCCAGCATCAGCTTTGACACTATTTACCGCACCCTGCGGCTGCTGACCCGCTGCGGCCTGGCCAGCGAACTGGATTTCTTCGACGGCTGCCGGCGTTTTGAGTTTGCCGGCCACGGTCATCACCATCACCTGGTATGCCTGAAGTGCGGCCGGGCTGAGGAACTCGATATTTGTCCCGAGGAATGCCTGGCCCGTGTGCAGGCGGAAAAACCCGGTTTTAAAGTGACCAGCCATGAGTTTCAAATCTACGGGTTCTGCCAGAGATGTCAGTTATTACAGGCGGATGACTGCAGGAGCAACTAGATTCCCGCTTAAAGAGTATCGGTATAGTCACGAAAATTCCGTGCCTGTTCTTGCGAAGGGTTTTGTTTAAGACTCCCGCCTTAACGGTGTCCACCCTCCTGGAGGTGTAAAACCTTGAAAACAAGGCTCTCTCTTTTACTTTTAGCGGCTGTCCTGTTGTTGTCTCTACCCGGCTGCACCACCACTGCTGCTTCAGGCCCGCCTGCGGGCGGTAAGATAGCGGTGGTGACCACCATCTATCCCCTTTATGATTTTGCCCGCCAGGTGGGGGGTGAGAGGGTGGAGGTTACCAGGCTTCTGCCTGCCGGTGCGGAACCCCACGACTGGGAGCCGACCCCGGGGGACATGGTTGCCCTTACCCGGGCGAAGGTTTTTATCTATAACGGTGCCGGACTGGAACCCTGGGTCCAGCGACAGCTGGGCGTGCTGGCCGGGAAAGGGGTGAAAGTGGTCGAGGCCAGCCACGGCCTGGATCTGATTGCCGGCGACCCGGGGCAGGGTCCTGAGCACAACAAAGGCGGCGAAACGGCGGAGCCTGCCGGTGTGGATCCCCATGTCTGGCTGGACCCGGTGCTGGCGCAGGAAATGGTGCGGCACATACGGGACGCTTTTATCGACGTGGACCCCGGTCACGCATCCTACTACAAGTCCCGGGCCGAAGCGTATATAGCAGAGCTCCGGGAGCTCGACCGAGCATACCGGGAAGCCGCTCGAAGCTTCAAGAACCGGGAGATCGTTACCTCCCACGCGGCTTTTGGCTATCTGGCCCGGCGCTACGGCCTGCACCAGGTTTCGGTGATGGGACTTTCTCCCGAAAGCGAGCCCGATCCGGTTCATATGCGCGAGATTGTCGCCTTTTGCCGGGAGCACGGGGTTAAATACATTTTCTTTGAAACCCTGGTGAGCCCCAGGGTGTCCGAAACTCTGGCTCAAGAGGTGGGGGCCCGGACACTGGTGCTTGACCCCATTGAAGGGCTCACTCCACTGGAAGAAAAACGGGGAGAAAATTATCTCTCCATCATGAGGCAAAACCTGGCCAACTTGAAGGTTGCCCTGGGGGGTAAATCATGAACCCTGTAGTGGAATTAAAAGATCTTTCCTTCAGCTACGGTGGGGAAATGGTTCTCGAGCGGATCAACCTCACCGTGGCGAGAGGGGATTTTCTGGCCCTGATGGGACCCAACGGTTCGGGCAAGACCACCCTGGTGAAGCTGGTCCTCGGCCTGTTGAAGCCCCTTTCCGGGGAGGTCAGGTTGTTTGGCTGCCCGGCCAACCGTTTTCGCGAGTGGCGGCGCGTCGGCTACGTTCCGCAGAAGGCCACCAGTTTTGACAGTCTCTTCCCGGCCACGGTGGAAGAAGTGGTCCTGGCCGGCCGTTTTGGACTCCTGGGGCCGGGTCGCCGTCCGGGGAGGGACGACCGCAGGGCAGTGGAGGAAGCCCTGGAACTGGTGGGGATGACCGGTGCCGCGCACCGGGCTGTCGGCAGCCTCTCCGGCGGGCAGCAGCAACGGGTGTTCATTGCCCGGGCTCTCGTGGGTAAACCGGAACTGCTGGTCCTGGACGAGCCGGTGGTCGGCCTGGACAGCCGGGCGCTCGATTCCTTTTATGATCTGCTTGAATACCTCAACCGGGTGATGGGTATTACTCTGATTACCGTGACCCACGATACCGGTACCGTGGCCCGCCGGGTGGGCAAAGTGGCCTGCATCAACCGCCGCCTGATCTGCCACGGTGCTCCGTCCCAGGTCCTGACCACCGCTAACCTGGCCCGTCTCTACGGGGTACCCGTGCGGCGTGTGGCGCACGGCCATTAAACGGCCCCGGATTGGTCAGCTGGCTCAAAACAAAGAAAAGGGGATTCACCATGGGGGACATTTTCTCATACGATTTTATAGTCCGGGCGCTGCTGGCCGGGCTCGTCGTCGGGATTCTCTGCCCGGCTGTGGGCGTGTTTCTGGTCATGCGCCGGTATGCCTTTATGGCCGACACCCTGGCCCACGTTTCCCTGGCGGGCGTGGCTCTGGGCATGGTGCTGGGCGTTTTCCCTTACCTGGTCACCCTGGCCGTGGTTCTGGCGGCGGCGGTGAGCATCGAGCGCCTGCGGGCTGCCGGGCGGCTGCACGGTGAAGCCGTCCTGGCCCTGGTGATGAGCAGCGGCCTGGCCCTGGCCGTGGTCCTGATCAGCCTGGCCCGGAGTTTTAACGTGGACATTATGAGCTACCTGTTCGGCAGTATTCTTACCGTCGGTCCCGGGGACCTCCTCCTTATTCTGGCGGTCGGAGTCCTGGTTCTGGGCTTGCTGGCTTATTTCTATAAAGAGTTGTTTTTTATCTCCTTCGACGAAGAATGCGCCCGGGTAGCCGGGTTGCCGGTGGACCGTCTGAATATGCTCTTCATCCTGATGGTAGCCCTGACCGTGTCCGTAGCCACCAGGGTGGTGGGGGCTCTCCTGGTGAGCGCCCTGATGGTCATCCCCGTGCTCACCGCCCAGCTGCTCTCCAGCAGTTTCCGGCGCCTTTTCTGGCTTTCCCTGGTCCTGGGGGTGACGGTGTCCTTCTGGGGTCTGTTCCTCTCCTGCCGCCTGGGTACGGCCCCCGGCGGGTCAATCGTCCTGCTGGCGGCTGCATTTTTCGTCCTGGCCCAGGGCGGCACGGCCGCCCTGCGAGCCCGCCGGCGCCGCTGCCTGGCCGGTGGAGCGAGGAGCCGGGAGAGCGGGCAACCGGTCCCTGAGAGCCATGCTTTCAGACGTATGTGAGCCCGCGCTTTGTTTTTTCAAGGCCCGCTTCTGCCAGGCCAGGGCAGGCTTTCTCTGACTATTTGATCACCAGCCGGAGCTCGTGTAAGCTATTACATATCTGTTCTTAAGTATTACAAAACGGCATTCCCATCCATTGGTCTCCCATCCATTGGTTTCCACCCCTCCGTAAAGGAAGTATCTGCCCGGCGTCATTTTGTGGTATACTTTTTGTGGTATACTATCTGGCAAAGTTCCCAAACGAAGGTGTCACTTATGGAACGTTCGGCAAGTTCGGCCGGCCGCACCAGTTACTGGAAGGTCGATCCCGTCAGGCCCGACCCCGGGCTCATGGCCCGGGCCGGGTTGATTTTACGTCAGGGGGGACTTGTGGCCTTTCCCACCGAAACGGTTTATGGGCTGGGGGCCAATGCCCTGGATCCCCGGGCGGTCGTCCGCATCTTTGAAGCCAAGGGCCGCCCCCAGGACAACCCCTTGATTGTCCACGTGGCCGACCGCGAAACGGTGTGGCGGCTGGTTCGCGAGTTACCCGCCAGTGCCGGCAAGCTGATGGATGCCTTCTGGCCGGGACCTCTCACCCTGGTGCTGCCCGCGGCACCGGCCGTCCCCCGGGAGGTGACGGCGGGCCTGGACAGCGT
>NZ_JBNATZ010000169.1:0-5453 GCF_049701015.1 Desulfofundulus sp. | reverse complement strand
GCCACTTACTTTTTTAACCCTGGATACTCACGTTTTTCTCCTAATTCTACAAAAACCTCCCGTTGATATTGTACTATTAAGCTGTCCAGACGCCGGCTTAAAGCCAGGATCTCATCCTGATCCTTCCTGTTCAGGCCGTTCAATCTCTGGCGTAGGTTCTCAATTTCCATGCCAAGTTTTCGATCCAAGGCCCTTACCCCCTCCCCAGTTATTGAAACGAAATAAATCGAAATGGTGGCATTATTTTTGAAGGCTAACCTTTTCAGCAGTTGCATTATGCTCACTGCTATCAGGGTCGGGAAGTGCCCAGCTCCTGGTGGGAAGACCAAGTTTCAGCATCCACACCGAAACTGTCGCCCTGCCAACGCCAAATAGCTGTGCCAGCTGGTCCAGAGTATACCCCTTTTTATAGTAATAGTGACGAATAAGTGTTGCTACTGGCTCGCCAAATCTACTTTCAATTTCAATCATCTTGCTCTTACGCCCGGCCAATATTATCACCTCATATAAAAATATTTTCATTTTGTAAACACATATCTAAAAACAGCAAGGTATCGCTTACGCCGTCAGGTTATCATATTGTTACTTGCATGTCAAGAGGTTTTTCCGAAATATTAAGGAATAATATAGTTAAAATTTCGTACTGAAAATCAAGGTGAACGTTATGAAAAGTTATTACGAGGAGATTGGGAAAAGAATAAAAATGGCAAGAGAAGAAAGAGGAATGACCCAGGAGCAATTGGGGGAGAAGCTGGGTTTCACCAAGACCGCCATTAACCTTTACGAAAAGGGGAAAAGGCGAGTTTCCATAGATGATTTAAAAAGAATTTCACATATCCTTGGCAAACCCCTGTCCTTTTTTTTGGGTGAGACTCTTTCCCCAATGGAAACCATCAGTTCCCTTATCCAGAAACCACTGGTAGAGTTTCTACCCATCAAACAAGTTCCCCTTCTAAGTACGATACGCGCTGGAACACCTCCCTACACTAAGGCCGATATTATTGGTTACATAAACATCGATAGACAACTCGATGCCGATTTTGCCTTTATAGTAAGAGACGATAGCATGAGCGGAGCCGGCATATTGCCCGGTGATATCGCTATATGCAAAAAAGTTGACGCGGTAGAACCTGGCTGCATAGCAATTGCTCCCATCAATGAAGGTGAAATAGCCATAAGATATATAGTCTCCGACGATGGCCTCTTGAAATTACGTGCAGCCAACCCGCACTATAAAGATATCCCTTTCAGTCCCGGTGAAAAAAATATTTACGGTATGGTTGTTTTAATTCAAAAAAAACCGCCCGCCCTGGCAGATAAAGCTTATGCCATCCAAAGGGATGAGTGGGTGGAGGTAAGAGAAGTGGCAGCAAAGTATGGCATCAGCCCGGAAAAAGCCAAACGGCTTATCGAATCGTTTGGCAGGCTGATGGAAAGTGAACAGGAAACGGGGTCTAATAATACAGATGACAGGAATTAGAACCATCGGGCTGGTCAAATTCAGTCGGATGTTTATTAGTCCAATGTGCTTTCTGATCCGGGTTTATGATAAAATATTGATTAAAAACATGTAGAATTGTGGAAGCGAGGTGAACCCCATTGAGGGAATCCAGAATACCATCTGCAGAAAATAGACCCAATTACCCACCCTGCTACCACCCGGTACCGGTTGGTTCCCGGGGAGAGATATGTGTCAGATTCGGATGTTCTCCCAGCTGTGCCGTTTGTCCGCTGTCAAGAGTTAAAAATACACCAGCTTGCTTCCAGAGTTTGCCCGGCTTCCCCGAATATTGTATTTCCGAGTATTTTATCCCCGAGTGCAAACGTTTTTGTAAGTATGCAGTTACAGAAATATGATTCTATTATAAATAACCAGGTAACTAAAAAAGTCCGGGGAAGGCCGGATGAACGGGATTTAAGAAATTAATTAAAGAATAGATTCCGATCAAAAGGACCAGTCCCGCCACCCAGAAGACCACTATCCTCCGGTGGTTCCAGGTTGTAAAGTCCCAGAGGTAAAAATACAAAAGCATATACGGACAGAGGAACAAGAACAACCAGGTAATATCCACAAACCCCACCTCCGCATTTCGCAAGTTGACAAACGAGTTTCACTCCATGTATCCCTTCAAGAATTCATTTCAAATTACATTTTACATTATACTATAAAACAGACGTTATAGAAAAAAGCAGGCTGCTTCTCGTGGTTATACCCCAGCCTGCTTTCTCGTTCTAATTCAGAACAGAATAATGAACCGCCCTGTTGTCAGCAGCCCCGGAACTGCGGCTTGCGCTTATTTAAAAAGGCCGCTATACCCTCTTCCCGGTCTGCCGTGGCAAATACCAGGCCGAAAAGATCAGCCTCGTGGGCAAGCGCTTTTTCAAGGTCCATTTCCAGCCCATCGTTCACAGCTTCCTTGGTCAGCCTTACGGCCACAGGTCCCCGGGCGGCAATGCGCTCGGCCATGCCGCGGCAGAAGTTGAGAAGTTCCTCCGCCGGAACCACATGATTCACCAGGCCGATACGTCTGGCAGTTTCAGCATCAAGCATATCCGCGGTAAATAAAATTTCCTTGGCCAGGCCCGGGTTGACCAGTCTGGTCAGACGCTGAGTTCCACCGAAACCAGCAATCAAGCCCAGATTTACCTCGGGCTGGCCAAATTTAGCCTTCTCTGATGCTATCCGGATATCACAGGCCATGGCCAGTTCACACCCGCCGCCCAGGGCAAAGCCATTAACGGCTGCAATCACCGGTTTAGGCAGGTTTTCTATCTTGCTCAATACTTTCTGCCCCAGCCGGGCAAAGTCTTTCGCCTCGAGGGGGGTTAATTTGCTCATAAAGGCAATATCCGCCCCGGCCACAAAGGCCTTCTCCCCTGCACCGGTAATGATGATCACCCGGACCGCCGTATCCGCCCCCAGTTCCTCGATGGCACCGTCAATTTCTTTAAGCGTCTCGGCATTCAAAGCGTTTAAAACCTGTGGCCGGTTGATGGTAAGTAGGGCCACGGCGCCATTTTTTTCTACAAGGATATTATTCCAGGACATTGTCCCGCCTCCTCTCAACCAGCTTGAAATGCGGCGCCACCCTTCCAAAACCATGCTTCACCCCGGACAGCGCCGCATTACGCTTGCAATATTTACTGGTTATAAACGTAGAATCCCCTGCCGGTCTTGCGGCCCAGCCAGCCCGCAGCCACGTACTTTCTCAGGAGGGGACACGGACGATACTTGCTATCGCCCAATTCCCTGTGCAGTACTTCCATGATGTAAAGACAGGTATCCAGGCCAATTAAATCGGCCAGCGCCAGGGGACCCATCGGGTGGTTCATGCCCAGCTTCATTACCTGGTCAACTGCTTCCGGAGTGGCAATTCCTTCGTAAACACAGTAAATTGCTTCGTTAATCATCGGCAGGAGCACCCGGTTGGAAACAAATCCAGGGGCATCGTTTACTTCCACAGGCACCTTGCCCATACGTTCACTCATGGCCTTGACCACCGCATAAGTTTCATCGGAGGTGGCCAGTCCCCGGATAACTTCTACCAGCTTCATCACCGGTACCGGATTCATAAAGTGCATGCCTATGACTTTGTCAGGCCTTTTTGTAACCGCGGCAATCTGAGTAATGGGCAGGGACGAAGTGTTTGTGGCCAGTATGGTATGAGCAGGGCAAATTTCATCAAGTTGTCTGAAGATGTTAGACTTTACTTCCATGTTTTCTATCGCTGCTTCAATAACCAGATCCACATCTTTAGCATCGGCCAGGCTGGTGGAAAGGGTAATACGTCCGAGTATTTCTGCCTTTTGCTCTTCCTGCAACCTCCCTTTACTCACATCCCGGCTCAAGTTCTTTTCGATGTTACCCAAGCCCCGTTGAACAAATTCGTCTTTAATGTCATTTAAGATAACCTTGCAGCCGGCCACTGCCGCCACCTGGGCGATTCCCGAACCCATCTGGCCGGCTCCCACAACCATTACTTTCTGTACATCCATAACCCCTGAACCTCCTCAACGTTTTTTTTAAACCATGGATGCTGGAACAGTTAGTGGTAACGCTAAAATAGCCAGTCTTAAATATTCTCTACAACCATGGCCATCCCCTGACCACCACCGATGCACATGGTCACCAGACCGGTTTGTAAATTTCTCCTCTTCATTTCATGCATAATCGTGACGACCAGCCTTGCCCCCGTACAGCCAATGGGGTGGCCCAAAGAAATGCCACTGCCCAGAGGGTTGGTTTTATCGAGAGTAAGGCCAAGCTCCCTCATACAGGCAATTGCCTGTGCAGCAAAAGCTTCATTCAGTTCTACAACGTCTATATCCTGTATGGTTAACCCGGCCTTTTTCAAAGCTTTTCTGACTGCTGGAACCGGGCCGATGCCCATATATGCCGGGTCGACCCCCCCGGAAGCGAAAGCTTTAATTGCAAGCCATGGCTTTAATCCCAGCTCCCTCGCCTTTTCCCGGGACATCAACACCACTGCTGCTGCGGCGTCATTTATACCCGAGGCGTTGCCTGCTGTAACCGTTCCATCGGGCCGGAAGACCGGGCGCAATTTAGCCATCTTTTCCATACTGGTATCCATGGGCCGCTCATCAGTGTCAAAGACTACCGGCTCGCCTTTCTTCCGGGGCAGGGGTACGGGTACAATTTCTTCTTTAAAAAGCCCCTCTTTAATGGCCGCCCTGGCCCGCTGGTGGCTGAGCAGGCCCAGCTCATCCTGTTCCTGGCGGCTGATTCCGTATTGAGCGGCGATGTTTTCCGCAGTATTACCCATGTGGTAACCGTAAAAAATTTCCCATAACCCATCGTAAACCATCAGGTCAATGCATTCGCCTCTGGCATTGACATCCATCCGGTACCCCCAGCGGGCCCGGGGCAGGATATAGGGCGCCTGGCTCATATTCTCCATGCCACCGGCCACCACCACCTCCGCCTCGCCTGCCATAATGGCCTGGGCACCTAAAGCAATAGCTTTTAAGCCCGAGCCGCAAACTTTATTGACCGTAAAGGCGCTGGATTCTTTAGGAATACCGGCATAAATGGCGGCCTGGCGGGCGGTGTTCTGACCACTACCTCCCTGGAGAACATGGCCCATAATCACTTCGTCGACCTGCACTTCCTGCAGGGAGTCATCCCAGTCATAGCAGGTCTTTTCCAGATCCGTTAACGGTGCACTCTGCAGGGCATCCGGACCGTAACCTAAAAGCTCCTGACTGGAGACAGGCCTCAAACCAGCTCGCTTCAGGGCTTCTTTAATCACCAGACTGCCCAGCTTGACCACCGGCACGTCCTTCAAGGAACCACCAAAAGCACCGATGGCGGTACGCACACCGCTAACCACAACTACTTCTTTCACCCGTTATCAACTCCTAACGCGCCGTTTACTTTCCGAGGAGCTTTTTGAACTCCTGGGTTAAAAGGGGTACCACTTCAAAGAGGTCAC
>NZ_JBNATZ010000168.1:0-5491 GCF_049701015.1 Desulfofundulus sp. | reverse complement strand
GCTGGGAGAAGAGGTGCGGAAGTTGGTGGCGGGGGAGACTGCTCCGCCCGGCGGCCAATAATGACAGACAGGTTTGATTCATCCCACAAATTCCTGGCGGCTTAACTTGCGCGCAAACGTGAGGAACCCCGTATGGCCCACCATGCGGTGCTGGGGCCTTACAGCCCGGCCCTCTATGTGCCAGCTCCTGAGCATTACTTCCAGGGTCTCTATTAAACCGAAAGTGCCTGATTTTTGCAGGACAGTCGTAAAAGTGCGGACCTGCATGATGGAAGGCAGGTAGGAGCACAGGATACCACCGGGGACAAGGGCATTGTCCAGAGTTCTGACCGCCCGCCAGGGTTCGGGTACATCCAGGATTACGCGGTCAAATCCCGATTCCCCGCCCGCTTCGTAAATATCTCCAAGCTTTAATTCGAGGTGGGAGGGCAGGTGGCCAAACCAGGCTTTAATATTTTCCATGGCGCAGTCCAGCATATCCTGCCGGATGTCGTAAGCTACCACTTTCCCGGCCGTCCCTACCTGCCTCAGTACGGCGAGCAGGAGCGCCCCGCTGCCCACACCTCCCACCAGCACCCGGTGACCGGGCCTGATATCCCCCCACATCATAATGATGCCCAGATCCTTCGGGTATATGATGCCGCTTTTGCGCGGCATTTTTACTATATAGTTCGAAAGGGTTGGGTAAAAAACATAGAGTTTCTTACCTTCGGAAGTCCTGACTATGCTGCCGGGTTCGAGCCCCAGCACTTCATCGTGTTCAATATAGCCCCAGTATGTATGCAGGCGTTCTCCCGGAGTCAGACGCTGCAGCAATTTAATGCGCTGGTCGGCGAAGACAACCAGTTCTCCTTCCTTGAACGGCAACGCACTCACCTCCCGATAGTGAATCCACTGGTTTCATTGCTGCCTGTGTTATGCAATACAGGTACCCCGCCCGGTAATTTTTATTGTAGCACATGTCTTTTTTAAAGTTATACCCCCCTTTTTTCTGGATTGCGGTTATATAATAAAAGTAATAGCGGAAAGAATTTTCCCGTGAGGTGACCGCCGTGTCAGTTCCCCTCCCTGATAATAATGAATGTGCTACTCAATTACCTGTTGATCGCGTTTCCCCCCGGCAGGGGCTGCTGGCCAGGCTCCGTATTGCCAGCAAATGCCCGGCCCGTCCCACTGCCAGCGATATGCTCTGGTGCGCTCTGGGCAGCCTTCTTGGCCTGGGTATTGTTTCATTTTTGGCCTTTCATTATCATTTACCCCTGCTTGTTGCTCCCTTTGGTGCTACGGCGGCGCTCATTTACGGTTCCTGTACCAGTCCCTTTGCCCAGCCCCGTAATGTCCTGGGAGGACACGTAATCAGTGCCTTTGTGGGAGTACTGGTTCACCAGCTAATGGGTACCACATGGTTTTCAGTTACCTTGGGCGTGAGTTTGGCCATTTTACTGATGTTTCTTACCCGTACGGTACATCCGCCGGGAGGGGCTACGGCCCTAACTGCTATTTTAACTGGTCAGGGTTTCAGGTTTATTTTAGAACCAGTATTACTTGGTACGATGGTTTTACTTGGCGTTGCTCTGCTGGTACACCGGTGTCGGGGAGGAGGCTATTACCCTACTTACTGGTTTTAAGGAAAATTTTAAGGAAATTTTGAGGGCCGGGCAAAAGACTGCCCCGCAGGTGTTTTTTGTCCAGGTATAAACCGTCTTTTATTGTTCAATACTGGAAAGTGGGAAGTGATACCATGGGATTTGGCCGGTGGAGGACTTTTATTACCCTGGGATTTTTTCTGGGTTTGGTCGTGTTCGGCCTGGAAGTGGTTGTGACGTCGTACAATCAACTTCTTTCACCCCCCGAACCCTTACACCTGGGACAGGTCATGAAAGATGTTCTGGCCTGTTTTCAGCAGCCGTGGCTTGACCGGTACCTGAATTCAACCAGGGAATTCATCAAGATGTATGTGGAGAGGCTGCACTTTTTGCGCGTATGAGTAAAGTGTCCTTTTCACCACCAGTAATTGATGTTATAATTAGACTTTGAGAGATTGGGTGGTGATATTGAATGGGGAGAGAACACATCCGCAATTTCTGCATAATTGCCCACATTGACCACGGCAAGTCCACCCTGGCCGACAGGCTTTTGGAATATACCGGAGCTATCAGTCCCCGGGAAATGACCGACCAGGTGCTGGATCAAATGGACCTGGAACGGGAGCGGGGTATTACCATCAAGCTGCAGGCCGTACGCCTTGCCTACCGGGCTGAAGATGGAGTGGAATACCAGTTAAACCTGATTGACACTCCCGGCCATGTGGATTTTTCCTACGAAGTTTCGCGCAGCCTTGCGGCGTGCGAGGGCGCCCTGCTGGTGGTGGACGCGGCCCAGGGCATCGAGGCGCAAACTCTGGCCAACGTGTACCTGGCCATTGAAAACGACCTGGAAATTATTCCGGTAATTAATAAAATTGACCTGCCTGCAGCCGATCCCGAAAGGGTCAAACGGGAAATTGAGGACGTAATCGGCCTTGATGCTTCGGGGGCCATTTTAGTTTCGGCCAAGTTTGGGACTGGCATAAAAGAATTGCTGGAAGCCGTTGTGCGGAGGATACCGCCTCCCGGCGGTGACCCCGCCGCTCCTTTAAAAGCTCTCATTTTCGATTCACATTACGACCCCTATAAAGGGGTTATTTCCTATGTACGTGTAGTTGATGGCTATCTGGAAGAAGGTATGCACATAAGGATGATGTCCACTGGCAGGGAGTTCGAGGTTGCCGAGGTGGGCATCTTCAAGCCGGCCATGACCCCCACCGGGAGGCTGGAAACGGGTCAGGTAGGGTATGTGGCGGCAGGCATTAAAAATGTCAGGGACACCCGGGTAGGCGACACCATCACCAATGCCGCCCGCCCGGCGCTCGAACCCTTGCCCGGTTACCGTAAGGTTACGCCCATGGTCTACTGCGGCCTTTATCCTGTGGACACGGTGGATTACGACGACCTGCGTGACGCCCTGGAAAAATTGAAGCTTAACGATGCGTCCCTGGTCTATGAGCCGGAAACATCCGAAGCTCTGGGTTTTGGTTTTCGCTGTGGTTTCCTGGGGCTTTTACACATGGAAATTATCCAGGAGCGCCTCGAGCGGGAGTACGGCTTGAATCTGATTACCACCGCACCCAGTGTTGTGTACCGGGTTGTCACGACGGCCGGCGAAGAGCTCTACATTGACAACCCGACCAAAATGCCCCCGGTGGGCAAGGTGGCTAAAATGGAGGAACCCTTTGTCGCTGCCACCATTATGGTGCCCGGGGACTATGTGGGAGCGGTGATGGAACTGGCCCGGGAACGCCGGGGTATCTTTAAAACCATGGAGTACCTGGGTGAAAACCGGGTCATGCTGGTCTACGACCTGCCTCTGGCCGAGATCATTTTCGATTTTTTCGACCAGCTGAAGTCACGCACCCGGGGATATGCTTCTCTGGACTACGAACTGGCGGGGTACCGCGAAAGCGACCTGGTTAAACTCGACATCCTGATTAACGGAGAGCCGGTGGATGCCCTGACCTGCATTGTGCACCGGGATAAGGCCTATTACCGGGGCCGGCAGCTGGTGGAAAAACTACGCACTCTAATACCCCGGCAGCTCTTTGATGTACCCGTCCAGGCGGCCATCGGCAGCCGGGTCATCGCCCGTGAAACTATTAAAGCCCGGCGCAAGGACGTGCTGGCCAAGTGTTACGGCGGTGACGTAACCCGCAAGCGCAAGCTTTTAGAAAAGCAAAAGGAAGGCAAAAAGCGCATGAAGCAGGTGGGTAACGTCGAGATACCCCAGGAAGCTTTTATGGCGGTGCTGAGCATAGAAGAAAGGTAAAATATCCGGGGAGTGAGCCCGTGGCCATCAGCCTGTACATTCACGTACCTTTTTGCCTGCGTAAATGCCGGTACTGCGACTTTGTTTCCTATAGCTATGACCCGGAAGCCGCCTGCCGGTACCGGGTCGCTCTTTTAAGGGAAATGGCCCTGTACCACGAGCGGTTGGGTCCGGAGGAGAGGCGACTGAAGACCATTTTTATCGGCGGGGGTACCCCCACCTGTCTGCCGGAGGAAGACCTGGCGGCCATTCTGGAAGGATGCAGCCGTTATTTTCAATGGCTGCCCGGAGTGGAGGTCACTGTGGAGGCCAATCCAGGCACGGTGGATCTGTCAAAACTGCGGACCCTGCGCTGTGCCGGTGTCAACCGCCTATCCCTCGGGGTGCAGACCTGTTCGGACCACTTTTTAAGATTGCTGGGACGGGTTCATAGTTTTAACCAGGCGGTAGAGGCGGTGATACTGGCCCGCCGGGCTGGTTTTGACAACCTCAACCTGGACCTCATCTTTGCCATTCCCGGGCAAACCGTAGCGAACTGGCAGCACTGCCTGCGTAAAGTTCTGTCGCTGCGGCCGGAGCATATTTCCGCCTACTCCCTCCAATTGGAGGAAGGTACGCCTCTGGCACGGGAAGTGGCTGAAGGCCGCATCCTTCCCTGTGAGGAGGAGACCGAACTGGCCATGTACCGGGAGGTGATCGACTTCCTGGTGGACCGGGGTTACGAACATTACGAGATTTCCAATTTTGCCCGCCCGGGCTACCGGTGCCGGCATAACTTGACCTACTGGCACAACGAACCCTACCTTGGCCTGGGACCGGCTGCCCATTCCTGTCTGGGAGACGAGCGCTTTTATAATACCGGCTCTCTGGAAGAATACGAAGCACGCCTTTTGGCCGGGGAACTCCCGGTGGCCGGCCGCGAAAGGTTGTCCCGGGACACCATGATGGCGGAAACGGTATTTCTGGGCCTCCGCCTTATAGAGGGACTTGATCTGGCGAGATTTGAGTCCCGTTTTGGGAAAAATATTGAAGAGGTTTTTGGTGAGCAAATAAAAAAATTAAGCAGGCTGGGTTTATTGAAAATTCATTCCAAACATCTAAAATTGACTGCGCGGGGTCTGCCCCTTGCCAATGCCGTCTTCAGGGAGTTTGTGTTACCTTGACAAATGTTCAGGTGGGTGCTATGTTTTAACTTAAGAGGGTTTAGCACTCAACATAATCGAGTGCTAACAAAGGGGGTGTTAAGGGTGAGAATGGATGCCCGTAAACAGGATATCCTTCTGGCCATTATCACCGATTACATTGCTACCGCTGAACCGGTGGGTTCACGTACTATTGCACGTAAATATCGTCTGGGCATCAGTCCGGCTACCATCCGCAATGAAATGGCCGACCTGGAAGAAATGGGTTATATTGAACAACCCCATACCTCAGCTGGGAGAATTCCTTCAGAGCTGGGATATCGCTATTATGTGGATTATTTGATGAAAAGGCAGGAGCTGACTGCTGAGGAAGAAGATTTTATTCGCAAGAGTTACCGCCAGAAAGTTAGGGATGTGGGTGAAGTAATCCACCGCACAGGACAGTTGTTGTCCCAGTTGACCCAGTATGCCGCCATGGTGCTGCCGCC
>NZ_JBNATZ010000167.1:0-5534 GCF_049701015.1 Desulfofundulus sp. | reverse complement strand
GCCCCATGTAGCCCGGGCTCTGGTTCAGGTCGGAGCTGTAGCTACGGTGGCTGAAGCTTTTGAGAAATACATCGGTAAAGATCGGGTGGCCTACGTACCCAGGTACAAGTATACCGCCCGGGAGGCGGTCCGGCTGCTCCGCCGGGCGGGCGGGGTGGCGGTGCTGGCCCACCCCGGTCTGGTTCGTTGCGATCACCTCATCCCCCGGCTTGTTGCCGAGGGGTTGCAGGGTCTCGAAGTATATTACCCGGCTCATTCCGAAGAAATGGTCTGGCATTATGAGAGGATCTGCCGGCGCTACCGCCTTGTAGCCACCGGGGGTTCAGATTACCACGGTTCGGGCCACCGGGAATATAATCGCCTGGGGGCGGCAACAGCGCCCGATGCAGTGGTAGCTGCCTTAAAAGAACTGGCCATGTGAGGTGCGGACATAAACTTGCTGTTAAACGGGGTGGGAACATGGAAGTAGCAAAGCGTATCAAAGGTCTGGAGTCAGCTATATTTAACGAGATGGAACAGTATAAGAAACGGGTGGAAGGCAGGGGCATCAAGGTGATAAATTTGGGTGTAGGCAGTCCGGATCGCCCACCGGCTCCTCATATTATAGCTGCCCTGCACCGTGCAATTGATAATCCGGTTAACTACCGTTATCCCCTTGAAGGTATGCCGGCACTTCATCGGGCTCTGGCCAGGTGGTACCGGCGGCGTTTCGGGGTGGAACTGGACCCGGATCATGAAGTGCTGGTCTTGATGGGTTCCCAGGATGGCCTGGCCCATATCTCCCTGGCTTATATTAACCCCGGAGATGTAGCCCTGGTTCCCGACCCGGGTTATCCTATTTATGCCTGCAGCATTCTCCTGGCTGGCGGCGAAATTTACCCCATGCCCCTTCTGGCCGAAAACGATTTTCTGCCCGACCTGGATGCAATTCCCGGGGAGGTGGCCCGTAAAGCCAGGTTAATGTGGCTCAACTATCCGAACAACCCGGTGGCTGCTTCGGCCAGCCGCGAATTTTTTGAACAGGTGGTCGTTTTTGCCCGAGACTACGATATTCTGGTTTGCCATGACGTGGCGTATGCCGAACTGGCCTATGATGGTTTTAAACCCATGAGTTTTCTGGAAGTACCCGGTGCTAAAGAAGTAGGTATTGAATTCTATTCTCTTTCCAAGACGTATAATATGGCGGGCTGCCGTATCGGCTTTGCTGTGGGTAACCGGGACGTGCTGGCCGCTCTTGCCCGCATCAAGTCCAACATTGATTATGGTGTCTTCCGGGCGGTTCAGGAAGCAGGTATTGCGGCCCTGGAAGGACCACAGGACTGTGTGGAAGAAATGGCCCGTATTTACCAGCGCAGGCGGGATGTGCTGGTGGACGGACTGGCCCGTTATGGCTGGCAGATGCCCAAACCCAGCGCTTCCATGTTTATCTGGGCTCCTCTGCCGGCAGGATATACTTCTTCGCGGCAGTTTGCCCTGGACTTGCTGGAGCGGGCAGGGGTGCTGGTAATTCCCGGCCTGGCTTTTGGGGCCATGGGGGAGGGCTATGTACGTATAGCCATGGTTCAGGAAGAGGAATTGCTGGCTGAGGCCGTGGAGCGCATTGGCAGGGTATTTTCGTTCCGTTAGCCTGTCGTCTATTGCCACCAGGGGCAGCATATATTAAAAACAGACCTGCTGCCCGAGGTGGTGGATCGATGGATATGTTTGAAATGCAACGGCGAATCCAGGAACTGGAAGAAAAGGTGGAACAGCTTCGTTTAAGCCGTCGGGTTTTAATGAATTTGATAGAACGGATGGAGAAGGAAAGATCATCCTTTCTGGCCCGGTTGGAACAGGAGAATAGGCGGTTGCACCGGGCTAATTACCGTTATGCCCGGTCTCTATTACGCAAAAACTTACAGATTTTAGAGCTTGAGTCGAGACTCAAGGACTACCTGTCCCGGGACTCCGTAAATTAACTTTGCAGTATACACGAGAGCGAAAGGCCGGGTCTCGTGGCAGCTCAAGCAGGTTTCCGATTCAGGATGCCAGCGGGATCCGGTCCGCGGTTCCCGGTGTATTTTGTAGGAACCATTGGTGGGCTGGGGACGAGCCCTTTAAAGTTCGAAATTTAGAGATTCAGGAGCGAATATTATGCGTATTGCGGTAGTGGACGGTCAGGGTGGCGGTATTGGCAAGCATATCATGGAAAGGTTGCGCCGGGAATTGCCTGAGGATGTCGATATTCTGGCCCTGGGGACCAATGCCCTGGCTACTTCGGTGATGCTCCGGGCTGGCGCTAACGAGGGAGCGACCGGTGAAAATGCGGTAATTTACAATGCACCCCGGGTAGATCTTATCGTGGGCCCGGTAAGCATTCTTTTCCCTCATGCCATGATGGGGGAATTGACTCCGGCCATGGCCACAGCCCTTGCTGCGAGTCCAGCCCCTAAAATTCTGTTACCCCTGGTAAGGGGGTCCGTGGAACTGGTGGGATTGCGTACCGAACCTCTGCCCCACCTTATTGATGAATTGGTTCAGCGCGTCAAGGAATACGTACAAAATTTTTAACGGTTCCTAGAGGATTTTTCTATTAATATGGCGAATTAGCCAAAAATAATTCAGCAAAATAATCTCAACCTGACCCGCAGGTGCCCCAACGGGGAGAATAGGGAATCAGGTGGAAGTCCTGAGCGGTCTCCGCCACTGTAACCGGGGAGTAGCCCTGCAATGCCACCGCCAGGGAAGGCGCGGGGCAGGACGATGATCCGGGAGCCAGGATACCTGCCTGCGGGTGCCTTAACCCCCTTCGCGAGAAAGGGGCATGGCGCATTCGGGGCTAGGGACTGGCCTGGCACAAGTTTTCCCGGTCTTTCGAAGGCTGGGGTTTTTATTTTAAGGGGTGTTTTTATGGCTCTGGTGCTTGTTCTTGGCGGTGCCAGGAGTGGCAAAAGCGATTTTGCCGAGGAAATGGCCACTTCATCCGGTTCGAGAGTTGTTTATGTAGCTACGGCGGCCGCAGGGGACGACGAAATGGCCCGCCGGATCGCTCATCACCGCAGGCGTCGTCCTGCAGGGTGGCTTACTGTAGAAGAGACACACTGGTTGGAAAAAGTGGTCAGGCAATGTGAAAAACAGGCAGATGTTATTTTAATTGACTGTTTAACCATGTGGGTGACCAACCTGTTGCTGGACGAAAGCCTGCTGCCCCCTGGCAGTTCGGTGGAAGACAGAGAATGTTTCATTCTGGAACAGGCCCGGCAACTGGGCAGGACTGCTTCCGCCTCGCCCGCGCGGGTGATTATGGTGGCCAATGAAGTAGGGATGGGCCTGGTGCCGGAGAATGCCCTTGGCCGTTTGTATCGCGATGTGGCGGGGCGGGTTAACCGGCTGCTGGCCCGGGAGGCTGAGGAGGTTTACCTGGTGGTGGCCGGTCTGCCGGTAGAAATAAAGTCCCTGGCGGTTGGCAGGAGGGTGGGTGCGCAAGATCCTGCCGGAGTTCGCCGTTGATAGTTGAAAAAATGGGACTTGTGAATAAGGAGGTTTTTCTTCATGCTGGCCAGGACTATTATGGTGCAGGGAACTGCTTCACATGTAGGTAAAAGTGTCCTGGTAGCCGCTCTTTGTCGCATTTTTTACCAGGATGGCTATCGTGTGGCTCCTTTTAAATCTCAAAATATGGCTCTGAACTCTTTTGTAACCAGGGATGGGGGTGAGATGGGCCGGGCTCAGGTGGTGCAGGCCGAGGCTGCCGGGATAGAGCCCCATGTGGACATGAATCCCATTTTGCTCAAGCCTACGGGACAGGCTTCCTCCCAGGTGGTTGTGCTGGGCCGGCCGGTAGGGAACCTTTCCGCCCGGGATTACCACCACGACTATGCACAGAAGGCGTGGGAAATCATCTGCCAGGCTCTTGATCGGCTGCGCCGCTGTTATGATATTGTTGCCATTGAGGGGGCCGGGAGTCCCGCCGAAGTCAACCTCCAGGCTACGGAAATTGTAAACATGCGGGTTGCCCGGCTGGCGGAAGCACCAGTACTGCTGGCCGCCGATATAGATAAGGGCGGCGCCCTGGCTGCAGTCGTTGGTACCCTGGAGTTGCTCCCTGAGGAAGATCGCCAGCGGGTGGCGGGGATCATTATCAATAAGTTTCGTGGAGATCTAAAACTGTTCCAGCCGGCAGTGGATTTCCTGGAAGCAAAAACAGGCATACCGGTGGTCGGTGTGGTCCCCTACTTTGAAGGCTTCAGGGTACAGGAAGAAGATACAGTTTCCGAGGCGAGCCTGCTCAGAAGTCGGAGGGCATCCACCCGTGAAATAGAAATAGCGGTCATTCACCTCCCCCATATTTCAAATTTTACTGATTGTGACCCCCTGGAAGACGAGCCCGATGTGAATTTGCGTTATATCGGCAAGGGGACTCCTCTGGGGAATCCGGATTTGATCATCCTTCCTGGAAGTAAAAACACTATTGAGGACCTGGTTTCTTTAAAGCGGTCCGGCCTTGCTGGCGAAATATGCCGGCTGGCCCGGGAAGGGACACCTGTAATTGGCATATGTGGCGGCTTTCAAATGCTGGGCAGGGAGCTGGCCGATCCTTACGGGACTGAATCCAGCATTCCCAGGATAGAGGGGCTGGGGCTGCTCGATATCAGCACTGCCTTCGCACCGGAGAAGGTTACTACTCAGGTTGAAGCTACCGTTACCGGCGGAGGGCCGCTTTTAACGCCGGCCCGGGGGCGAAAGGTAGTGGGTTACGAGATCCACATGGGACGTACCCGGCTGGGACCCGGGGCAGTACCGGCCTTCCACATTTACAGGCGCTCCGGGGAAGCGGTGGATTGTCCGGATGGGGCACAGGATGAACGTGGACTGGTTTTCGGTACTTATATCCACGGCCTGTTCGATGATGATGGATTCCGCCGGCAGTTGCTGAACGCTTTAAGGATAAGGAAGGGACTGGCCCCGCTGGAGGAGGAAGCCACCAGGCACTTTGAGCAGAGGCAGCGGGACTATGACCGGCTGGCTGCTGTAGTACGGGGAAGCCTTGATATGAGCAGGATTTACCGGATTCTTGGTTTGCCGGGGCCTAGGGTGGCGGCCAGTCAGGACCCGGTGCGAATATAGGGAAAGGGGCGACAGCCTGGGCGATGGGATTGGTGCCAGGTAACAGGACATGCTGGTAGTATTCTGCTCTTATCTTCTGGACCTGCTGGTGGGGGATCCCTGCTGGTTTCCCCACCCTGTGGTGATTACGGGCAAAATCATTGTCTTGCTTGAAAAATTGCTCCGGCGGGTAGCCAAGAGTTCCTTTTCTCTGAGGGTTGCCGGAGTAGTCCTGGCGGTCGTGGTGGTGGGGTGCAGTTACCTGGCCACGTACCTTGTGGTAAACCTTGCTGCCCGGGTACATCCCTGGCTGGCCACGGGGCTGGAGGTGCTGCTGATTTCCTCCACCTTTGCCGTCCGGGGGTTGGCCAAAGCCGCCCGGGACGTACTTGAACCACTGTCCCGGGGCGATCTGGAACTGGCCCGCAAACGGGTGAGCTTTATAGTTG
>NZ_JBNATZ010000166.1:0-5602 GCF_049701015.1 Desulfofundulus sp. | reverse complement strand
GACAAAAAGTACAGCCACGGCATACCCCCAAGAGCCGGTACACCGTTCCGGTAGGAATAAGCCCCCAGATCGACCAGGGTACTGTCCAGAACATAAACCACCACCAGGGCAACCAGTCCCACAGGCCAGAATTGAAGCCAGCCTTTCTTCCCTGCTGCTAAAAAAGATGAACCCAGTGTAAACAGAAACCAGACCAGCCAGGCCAAAGAAAAACACCCACCCCCATCAACTTCAGGATTCCAGTCTCCTGACCACCAGCAGCCAGAGCATCACAGCCGCAGCCACCCCGGTGGAAAAAACGGTAAAAGCAAAGAGACTCACTTTATACCCTCCATCCCGTCAATGGTCCTCCCCCGGTCCAGCGCAAGAGTCCGGGCGGAAGAGCCACCCCATCCCAGCCGCTGGCTCTCCACCAGCCAGGCCAGAGTGGCAAAGACCAGGAGGTCCACAAGTAGACTGGCCGGGTGATTCCAGCTGACGTATTTCAAAACCCCCGCCAGCACGTACATGTGCTCCTCCAGCAGGAAAAGCCCGGAGAAAGCAATAATGTGGAGCCCTTGAAGCCAGCGCCGGGAAGGGAGGTACTGGCCGAAAAGGGCGCCCATGGTAAACACGGGCCCAAGGGTGAAAAACGCTGAAGAATTAAAAAGAGGGAGCACGGGGTCCAGAATGCGGTAAAGATTCAGATAATACCCTGTAGTGTCACATGAAAGCTGAAGAATTACAGCCGCCAGTCCTCCCGCCAGCAGAGGTGCGCATCTCCGGCAGTCAGCGAGGGCAAAGAAAACCAGCCAGCTGATAGCAAAGGAAATCACCCAGGGCACCATTAAACACCTCCCTCGGGCCAAAAACATGGACAGTCCAAAAACATCAACTCATAATATCCCCTGCCGCAACCAACACTATGAGTTAGCCGGGAAAGAACCGCCTCTCATTTGGAAATCTCCAAAGTCCGCCATACCGGGAGGCTTCGGCTCTTCATAAGACTGGACACGGGAGAGGATGGATCTTGCGCGTTGCCATCATCGGCGCCGGCCCCAGCGGCCTGGCCTGCGCCCTGGAACTCCAACGTCTGGGCCATAAACCGATTATCTTTGAGCGCTATCACCGTGTCGGTCACCCGGTGGAGCGGGTTGATACCCTCCTGCACCTGGCGTGGCTGCCCGTCAGAGACCAGCTGAGTTATCTGGCCCGCAAATGCGGTCTTCACCTGCATCCCCTGGCTCCGCTGCACTGCATTATAATGTCCAGCCCGGGCCACCGGGTGACAGTCAGGTCACCCCGCCTGGGGTACCTCCTTGTCCGGGGGCGTTCCCCCCTGTCCATTGAAAACCAGCTGGCAGCCGGGCTGAAATCGCCGGTCATCTTTGAAACGGTTGCGGACCCGCAGGAACTGGCCCGGGATTTCGATTGGGTTGTGGTGGCTACGGGAGACAGCAAACCCACCCGCCAGCTCAACCTGTGGAAGGAATATTCCAGTGCAGTAATCAAGGGAGCCCTGGTACTGGGAGAGTTCGACCCCCGCACCTTCCATATTTTCTGGGATACCCGTTACGCGGGCCACAGCTTTGGTTACCTGGCCCCCCTCGACCGCAACCGGGCCAGTATCCATCTTTGTATAGGAGGGATAGAGCCGGAAGAAATAGATGATTACTGGGAGCTGTTCCTGGAATCGGAAAAACTGCACTACCACATTATAGAGACTTATGAGCAGGAATTTCACTGCGGCCAGCCCACACGCCACAGGACAGGCAACATTCTGCTGGTAGGAAACAGCGGGGGGTTCGTCTGCAGCCTCCTGGGCATGGGACTTTTCCCCGGGCTGATCAGCGGTGTACTGGCCGCCCGGGCCATTGCTGGTAGTGGCGATTATGAGAAGATGGTCCAGCCTTTGACCCGCCGCCTTGAACAACTCAATGAGCTGCGTTTCCACCTGGAAAAGCTCGACAACCGCAGCCTGGACCGCCTGGTGGGCATTCTCGGGCTGCCCGTCATAAAACATCTCATTTATCATTCCGGACTGAATATAATTCCCATAATCTGCAATATGCTATCACGTTTGACCGGTTCAACTCTCCGCACCCGAACCGCGAAAGCGCGCCACCGCTAAGAGAAACAGGGGAATGAACAAGGTATGAAACAAGGCGTCGCCGGGGAAAACCCTTGCTTCCACGACAAAAACATCATTCAAAGAATGATAAGCGGACAACGCCAGGGCAACCATCCAGATCCCTACCGGTGCCAGCAGGGACCGGTAACTGTTCAGGCCCAGCCACTGGGCCAGACCCAGCGCTGTGACATAATAAAGGAGGGCAAGTTTTATGAAAATACCCCCCACCCAGACAGCCACGATGACCACATCCAGGTGCGTCATTAAAGGCCCCAACCTGATGGACCGCACCATTTCCAGAGCTGGAAAGTTCATGGCAGCGGTAACTTCCGCGCTGAAAAGGCCGATGGCCAGCACCCCAATCAGCATGGCCAACCCCAAACCCAGGATCACCCACAGGCCACTCACCCCGACCCGGGGCTGGTCGCTCAAGTACGGGTAGAGCATCAGTACAATCACAATCTCGGCCAGGATACTGACTAAAATAATGCTCGCCCAGTTGACCCGGCCCAGCCCTTTTTCCAGCACGGGCAGGAAATTGCTGAAATCAACCTGCGGCAGACAAGCCGCACCGACAAAAATAATGGCGGCCACTCCCAGGGGGAGCAAAATTTCGTTCACCCTCGCAATGACCTCAAGCCCACAAAAAGCTGCATAAAAAGCCACCACCACAACAGCCGCAGCAAAAACGACCAGGGGTGTTCTGGGCATAAAAGCGGTAGCCATAATGTCCCCCAGAATTCTTGCGATAGTGCCCCCCACAAAAATGAAAAAGAGAATCAGGAGCAACCCCACGAACCCCCCCAGGATGGGGCCCAGTACCTGCTTGCTGTACTGGATCACGGTTTGACGTGGAAAGCGCGAGGCCAGGGCTATAGCTACCCACCAGATTATCAAAGCATAAAAAACCGCCAGAAATATGGCAATCCAGGCATCCCTTCCGGCCACACCGGCCACGACTGCAGGCAGGTAAACATCAATGGTCGAGACGACCAGGGTAAAGAGCAACATGGCTAACTGGCGGGAGGAAATGCGCCCTTTTTCAATAAGGTTACCTTCTCCACCCTGATCCACAAATGGCACCTCCTCCTTGCTCACATATTGTGTATGGAAACGGAAAGAGATATACACTATAATGTAAAGGTTTTCAAGCATGGGGGGAACCGGACATGGTTCGCCACACGCCCCGGATTGCCATTATCGGTGCAGGCATTTCCGGGCTGGCCTGCGCCCTGGAACTTGAGCGTCACGGCATCATCCCGGCTATTTTTGAACAACGTGCCCGTCCGGGGGAAGCTTTCAACCACGTAGGCGGGCTTCTACAACTGATGTCCCGGCCTATCAGAGACGAGGTGGCTTACTTACGAAAAGAACTGCATCTGCCTGTCAAGCCGCTGGCCCGCTGGAACAGGATAATTATGCACACGCCCCGCGTCACACGAACCGTCACCGGGAACCTGGGCTACTTTTTCCTGCGGGGTCAGGATGAAAATTCCACGGAAAGCCAGCTCTATTCCCTTTTGAAAACGCCAGTATATTTTAACCGCTATGCTGACTGGCGGGCGCTGGCGCACCATTACGATTATGTCGTGGTGGCGGACGGCACTCCTGCAGTCGCGCGCACACTGGGCTGCTGGCAGGACCTTGTGGAAACCTGGGTGCGGGGAGCCGTGGTACTTGGGGACTTCGACCCCCATACACTCATCATGTGGGTCAATACTGAATACTCGCGTCATACATATGCCTACCTCACACCTTTTAATGCCCGCCGTGCTTCCTTACTGTTAATAGTCAACGACAGCAATCCCG
Organism: Desulfofundulus sp.; assembly: GCF_049701015.1. Taxonomy (NCBI): domain Bacteria; kingdom Bacillati; phylum Bacillota; class Clostridia; order Eubacteriales; family Peptococcaceae; genus Desulfofundulus; species Desulfofundulus sp. Next base: position 1,683 of record NZ_JBNATZ010000166.1, on the reverse strand, counting down.
ATGAAATTGAAGAAAAATGGCGCCTCTTCTGGGAAATAGAGAAGCTTGATTACCAGGTTCTGGACAGTTTTTCCGTAAAGCATACCAGTGGTTATTGTTACCCGCCACAGGTGGGCAATGTATTGATGGTGGGGAATGCCGGAGGCTTTATGGAACCTTTTTTAGGATTCGGTGTCATGTCTGCCTTCAGGAGCGGGGTTTATGCCGCCCGGGCACTGGTAAGCGGAAAGTCCTACCTCAGCATAACCAGCGATCTGCGCCGGAAGATCGCACATCTGGCGACTATACGGCGGCTTTTGAACAATATGGACAACGAAGATTTCGATAACCTGGTCAGGTTTATCACCACCCCCGGCATCAAACAGCTTATCTACAATACCAACATTGATGTCCTGCAATATACCACGGTACTGCTCAACCTATTTGAACAGGTTAAGAAAAAAGTTCGCCCCGGGACGCAAAAATAAGACCGGGTTTATAAAACCCGGTTTATTTTTCAAACAAAGCAGCTACGAATTCCCGGGGGTCAAAGGGGCGGAGGTCTTCCACACCTTCACCGATACCAATGAACTTGACCGGGATATCCAGAATCTGGCGAATGCCTATGATCACCCCGCCCCTGGCTGTACCGTCCAGCTTGGTCAGGACAATACCCGTAACTCCGGTAGCCTCTCCGAAAAGACGGGCCTGGGAAATGGCATTTTGCCCCGTTGTGGCATCAAGCACCAGCAGTACCTCGTGGGGTGCCCCCGGCAATTCCCGGCTCAGCACCCGGCGGATTTTTTTCAACTCATCCATGAGGTTGCTTTTAGTGTGCAGCCGGCCGGCGGTATCGATAATGAGCACGTCCATTTTCCTGGCCCTGGCCGCATGCAGGGCATCATAGGCCACGGCTGCGGGGTCTGAACCTTCCTGATGTTTGACGACATCTACCCCCACCCTCTGACCCCAGATCTCTAGCTGATCGATGGCCGCCGCCCGGAAGGTATCCGCCGCTCCCAGCAGCACCCGTTCCCCCCGGGATTTGAAGTAATGGGCCAGCTTGCCAATGGTGGTTGTCTTACCCACGCCGTTAACCCCCACCACCAGTATTACCGTGGGGGGGCCACCCCGGTTGAGGGAACTCTCACCCGCACTTAAAATGTCCTGGATGAGCTCCCGCAGAAGAGACTTCAATTGCGAGGGGTCCTTAACCTTTCTTTCCTTAACCTGCCGGCGCAGGGTTTCCATCAAATCCAGGGTCGTCTCCACTCCTACATCGGCTCCGATCAGTGCTTCCTCCAGCTCCTCAAAGAGGCTTTCATCAATAGCCCGACGGCCGGTGACAAGATTTTCGATCTTTTCCACCAGACCCTGGCGGGTTTTGGTCAAACTCTCTTTCAAGCGGTTGAAAAAACCCATTCCCAAAACCTCCCGCTACTCCCTGGAGAGATATCCCAGGCTGGCCAGTGCCCGGCATGCAGCCTGCTGCTCCGCTTCTTTTTTCGAATGACCCTGCCCCCGGCCCATCTCTTTACCGGCCAGGTATACCGCAGCCGTAAAGGTTTTATGATGATCGGGACCTTCTTCTCGCAAAATGGCGTAACTTATATCCACCCGGCCTTCTTCCTGCACAAGTTCCTGCAACTCCCTGCAAGTTTTTTGATGTTGTTTTTGGCATCGGTTAAGCTCAATGTCGGGTTG
>NZ_JBNATZ010000165.1:0-5610 GCF_049701015.1 Desulfofundulus sp. | reverse complement strand
GGCGGGAAGTGGAACGGAGAGAGGGTGTACTCCGTCCTCACACAGCCCGCCTATGCCGGTGACTGGTATTTCAAACACAGAAGCAAAGAAGACCCTTCCGGCTGGGTGAGAGTTCCTGTACCTCCCATCATCGACCGCGCCACCTTTGAGCGGGCACAGGAACTCCTGAAAGAGCGCAGGAACATGATCCACCGCACCACTCCCCGGGAGTACCTGCTGCGCGGACTGGTGAAGTGCCGTCGCTGTGGCTGGAACATGGGTGGGAATACGGACGATTATTACCGCAAACATAAGAAAAAAACTGACAAGCCAACAAAAAGAGCTTTTTATTACCGCTGCCTGAGAAACATAAGCAGCCTGCACTACCCGGAGCGCAACCTGGGACGCTGCGATGCCCCCTGGGTGCGAGGCATGGAACTGGAGGAAAGCGTCCTGAAACTCCTCACGGAAATCCTTTCAAACCCGGAAAGACTTAAAGAAGCCATCGGGCAGCAGGATGAAGCAACGGCCAGAGCCAGGGAAAAAGCTGAAAGCAGGATCAGGGAACTGGAAAAACTGATAGCGCGGGCGGAAAATGAAAAAGACCGCCTGCTGGCGGCCTACCGTGAGGGCATCATAGAGCTGTTGGACCTTAGCCGGGAAATGGATAGAATAAAAGCCCGCAGGCAGGAACTCTTGCGGGAGCTTGAAGAGGTGAAATTAAAACTCACCCTTGAAGAGGACAAAGTGGAAAGCATAGAGCGCCTGGTAGAACAGTACCGCGGCCTGAGCGCGGAAGGGCTGCTGGATGCACCTTACGAGGTGAAGCGGGAATTCTTGACCCGGCTGGTGCAAACCATATGGGTTGATACCCGGGAGGATGGATCGATTCAACTGGACATTGAGTGCGTAATCCCGGGTATTGAGCCGAAAGAAAATGCATCTTCTGTTACACCACTTGCGTCGAATGAACCACCCCGGATTCACTGAAAAGCTGCCAGGTCTTCCGGTCTAATTGTCCCTGGCTGCCGAAGACAATTCCGTTCAACAGGGACGCTTTCTCAGGCGGCAGGGTGGCCTGGCCGACCGCGAGGAGTTTTTCCTTGAACCTGAGAAGCGCGCGCATCAGCGGGTGCCCGCCCACCCCGAGCTTCCGGATGGAAGCCGGGTCCCGCACCATGAGGACCGCACCGGCACCCCGGCGGGCCAGGTATGCGTGATAGTCGAACTCTCCGGGATTGCCCGGGTCCTGGGGTCGGCTGAGCAAACCATGCAGGCGTAAACGATCCCCGCAGGCATAAACCGGTCCTGGTACGGCAGCCCGCACCAGCACCAGCGCCTGCAACTCCCGGGCCTCCCGCCCCAGGGAAATCCTCTGCACCTCCAGCCAGTAGTAAACGCAGTCCGAACGGACATCCGCCTCCCTGCTGACGGTACCCTCAATGGTCACCCGGTGTCCGGTATACTCGTCAAGGAAGGGGTTGACACGGTAAGCCGCCAGAGTTCCCCAGCAGAAACCCAGGGCCAGAAATAAGCACAAAATAACCCACCGGTTGAAAGACCAGTGAAAAAAATACCCCGGTAAGGCCACCATAAACAGGATACCACAGATCAACAGGGCCATTCCGGGGGAAAATTTCCAACTACCCGCCAGGAAAATCCCGGTTACAAACGAGAGGGTTAAATATACCAGGGGCCTGTTAACCAAAGAAGCCACCCCATAACTGGTTCACGCAATTACAATTTTCGCCGATTGCATTAGTTCCTGCCACTCGCGTTCAAAAAAGGCTGCGAAGCCGGTATCTATAATCTTTTTGACCAGCAGGCTCATAAATGAGTTAAAATTTTCCCCGTATAAGCGGCAAACCACCCGAGGCACCCTAAAAACGGGGTGATCATATGGGTCACAAAAAAGATAACGACAGGCTGCGCACAGAAAGGCAGCTCGACAGGCTTAAGTGGGAGACGGCCAGGGAACTCGGCCTGGAAGATGATCTTGCCAATGCAGGGGATGAGTTGACCGTACGGGAAGCAGGCAAAATTGGCGGCAACATGGTGCGCAAACTGGTCAAGGCCGGAGAAGAAGCGCTGGCCGAGGAAGGGGATCGCAAAGCCCGCTTGAACCTTCAGGACGATTTTTAAGGAACGAGAAATTTTGAACCCGGCCCAACAGCCGGGTTGGTTCTTTTACACCAGAAATTCACATCTTGCAGCGGCTACCCGCTGCAGATACTGCCGCGTCTCCCGGTAGGGAGGCACGCCGCCATAGCGCCGCACCGCTCCCGGGCCGGCATTATAGGCCGCCAGGGCCAGGTTGACATTCCCTCCAAAACGCTCCAGCAGGGACTTCAAATAACGGGCGCCCGCCTCCAGGTTTTCCCGCGGATCCCACGGGTTCTTCACCCCCATAGCCGCAGCCGTGGCAGGCATGAGCTGCATCAGCCCCTGCGCCCCGGCAGGAGAACGGGCCAAAGGATTGAAGCCCGATTCCACCTTGACCACCGCCTTGAGCAACGCGGGCTCCAAACCGTACTTTTCAGCCACACCGTCGATAAGGGCACCGAGGTCACCGGTTTTAACCGTCACTTCGCTATGCCCGGGCGGAGAAGACTTCCTTTCAGCTCCCTGCCGGTAAAACAACGTATTAAAAATTGTCCACAGGGATGTCGAAAGTTCAGTACCACCCGGCGTCAACAGGAAGAATGGTAATAGCAACTCCGTGAGGCCGGGATTGTCCGGCTTACCGCCCTCCGTCAATCCTCCATTTTCAGAAGAAGACTCCAGTGCAGTTGCCAGCAGCAGGGCAAAGGATTCCCCCGAACCAGGGAGCCCCCCCGTCTGCCAGTTTTTTTGACCGTTATCAGCTTGATTAATGGCGTTCAGCAGTGAAACAAGCACTCTATTTCCCCCAATTTACCCTGCACCGCCAGACGGTAACCGGAAAGGCGCCACCCGGCCGCAAAGCACTAATAAACGGTTATATAATCTTTGAGCTGTTCAAACTTTTTATCCCCGATGCCGGAAACATTTTTAATATCCTCGGGCACCTTAAAGAGCCCGCTGGTTTCCCGGTACTGTATAATGCGCCGGGCCAGCGAAGGCCCGATCCCGGGAAGACTCTCAAGCTCCTGCTGGCCGGCGGTATTGATGTTCACCTGCGAAGCGGTCCCCGGGGCTGGTAATTTGGCGGATGGTTGGGCAAAAGGATTATTGCGCGGGGTAGCGTTAACGGGAGCAGAACCAGGCATATTCTGCAAAGCTTCCGCGCCACCTGTTGTGCAGGGTTGTTTTAGCGGAACAACGAGTTTTTGCCCGTCGGCCAAGGGCGCAGCCAGATTCAAGAGGTTGAGGTCCGCTTCCGGACTGGCAACGGCCTTATCAACCGCATCCTGCACCCTCGCACCGGCAGCAAGGCGATACACTCCGGGTTTTTCAACAGCACCGGCCACATGAACCATTAATTCTTTTGCTTCAAGGTTATCCGGAGCATTCAGCTCTTCCAAGGCCGGCCTGCTTCCAGCACCGGGACGCTGCTGCCACAGGGCATAACGGTAGCCGCCACCAAAGAGCACTATGGCTGCCACAATTAAAATTATCACCTGGTGGCGCCTTGGAATCTCAAACACCCTGTTCCGCCCCACTTTAGTTTTTACCACTTAATTCTACTTCAAAATGCATATTCCTTCATCGATATCTCATTTTTCAAATTCTAATTCTCATTTTAATTCTCATTAATAAATAACCGGCCGTCGGTACCCAGGGTGGCCAGGAAAACCCGCTCCGGCTCCAGGCCGACCTCGGCCAGGCGCTCCTTCAGCCACGCCTCATCGAGACTGATGGAACGCAGGTTGTCCCTTAAAACCCGGCCGTCCATCACCAGAACGGTCGGCAGACCTTCATAGCCGGTCGGTAAGCCCAGATCTTCGGGCGTAACGGGACGCTTCTGGGACTTGGGGATTACGCTCAGCTTCCCTGAAGTCTCCAGAACCCCGAACTCCACGTCGGCCACATTAACGATTCCCTTCTCCCGGAGCTGGGCCAGAAGGTCGTTTAAATTGTAGCGTGCCCGGCGCAGTTCATCCCTCACAATGCGCCCGTTCCGGATTACCACTTGAGGTTCACCGTCCAGCAACCGGCGCAGAAAGGGACTGTGCAGCGCCAGGTAACTCAACACGACCTCCACTATGCCCAGAGTAACCAGGGGAATGATCCCTCTCCACAGGGGAATACTGCTGGACTCCATGGGAATAGCCGCCAGTTCGGCAATAATGATGGCCACCACAAAATCACAAGGTGAAAGCTGGCCGATCTCACGTTTGCCCATCATGCGGACGACCAGCAAAACGATAAAATAGATCAGCAATGTACGGTAAATCGCTACAAACATCAACCCGGCCCCTCCCGTTCCTCTAGTTTGGCTCCCGGGGAGGCCGGGTTATTCTTCAGGAAAGCAAGTTAGTGAAGCTGACCGGGATCCACGCACCCGGCCAGAATTTCCTGGAGTTTCTTCAATTCCTCCTGTGGCGGTACCACCTGAGCCACCTGCCGGATTAACTCATCCAACCCCCTGTAGGCCTGGTGGATAACCAGAGCCCGGGCAGAGGATATTTTTGTCTCCTGGCCAACCAGGTCCCAGTCAGTTATGACAGTCAGGTCCTTGTGCCGTACGGCAGGCAGGATGCTCCACATTTCAGGCGTAAAGCCGATGGCCACTTCATGCCCGCCGTCCCAGTTCAAGTCCAGTGTAACCAGATAGTTTTGACTATCGATCGGTACCAGTTGCCAGCCAAAACGGTAGGGAACCTTTTCGCCCCGGTTAAAACGCCGGAAAAGCGGTTCAAGCTCGTCTTCCAGCGCCGAAACCATTACGATCATCCCGAACTCCGACTCGCCAATAAAATCCGGCAAGGCAATTTCCCGCAAAAACAACACCCCCACCACGGCAGGATTAAACCGGAAACGGAAAGAATTAAGGGCATTATACCCCGGGCCTTAAAACCTGCTCGATCTCCCTACACCATTATACACCATTGTCCCACAAAAAAAAGCCTGCTGGCAAGTAACAGGTTGAACCGGATTTTACGAAAGGCCCCGGAAAAAATTTTTTGAATAAGGTGGTGCTTTTAAATTGTTTCCCTTGCGCACGCTTCTTTTTGTTCCTGGAGACGATCCCCGTAAAGCGGAAAAGGCCTTTGCAGCCGGAGCCGATGCGGTCATCCTCGACCTGGAAGACGCCGTTGCCGAAACACACAAAGAAAAAGCCCGGCAGCAGGTCCGCCAAACATTGGGTGTTCCCCGCCCCATTCCAGTTTTTGTACGCATCAATGGTGTCAGCTCGCCTCACATCCTGCAGGACCTTCAAATGGTGGTTGACCTGCCCGTAGAGGGACTGATGGTGGCCAAAGCCGAGTCAGGGGAAGAGCTGCGCCGGGTCGACTGGTTGCTCTCCCTCCTGGAACAGCAACATCAACTATCCCCGGGTAAAATCAAATTAATCCCCTTTGTGGAAAGTGCCCGGGGTATCGCCCGGGCCGGCGAAATTGCCGCCGCCCCCCGGGTCAGCTGCCTGGCTTTTGGAGGAAACGATTATACCATGGATATCGGTGTGCCCTACTCTCGGGAGGGTGAAGA
>NZ_JBNATZ010000164.1:0-5643 GCF_049701015.1 Desulfofundulus sp. | reverse complement strand
GGCAGTACCGCCTTTTAGTGGTGAACGGTCGGATGGTGGCCGCGTCACTGCGCCTGCCCCCCCGGGTGGTGGGGGATGGGCGGCGCACCGTCCGCGAACTGGTGGAGGAGGTTAACCGGGACCCGCAGCGTGGTGAGGGGCACGGCAGGCCCCTGTCCAGGATCCCCCTGGATGCGGTGGCCGTGGCCTGCCTTGCCCGCCAGGGCTTCACGCCCCGGGATGTGCCCGGTGAAGGGCAGGTTGTTTACCTGCGGGACAGCGCCAACCTCAGCACCGGCGGGACCGCTGTGGACGTCACGGAGCAGGTGCACCCGTCCAATGCCCGGTTGGCCGTAAGGGTGGCCCGCCTTACCGGTCTGGACGTGGCAGGCATCGACGTGGTGGCTGAGGATATCGGCCGCCCCCTCGAGGAGCAGGGTGGAGCGGTAATCGAGGTGAACGCCGCCCCCGGGTTGCGCATGCATACCCACCCGGTGGAGGGTGAGTCCCGGGAAGTGGGAGCGGCCATTGTGGACCACCTCTTCCCTCCCGGTACACCCTCCCGTATTCCGGTTGTGGCTGTGACGGGTACCAACGGCAAGACCACCACCACCCGGATGATCGGGGCCATTTTAGCCCGGGCCGGCCTGGTGGTGGGCATGACTACGAGCGATGGCATTTATATTGGCGGGGAGCGGGTGCTCGCCGGAGATACTACGGGGCCGGTCAGCGCCAGACTGGTGCTGGCGGAACCGGAGGTCGACGTGGCCGTGCTGGAAACGGCCCGGGGCGGCATCCTGAGGGCCGGCCTGGGCTACGAGGGAAGTGACGTGGGGGTGGTCACCAACATCAGCGGGGATCACCTGGGTCAGGACGGGGTCGAGACGCTGGAGGACCTCGCCGACGTAAAATCCCTGGTGGTGGAAACCGTGCGTAAAAACGGTTTTGCGGTCCTCAATGCCGATGACCCTCATGTACTGGCCATGGCAGGCCGGGTTCGGGGCGAGATCATTTATTTCTCCCTGGTGCCCGACAACATCACCGTGCGCCGCCACCTGGGTGCCGGTGGGACAGCCGTATTTGTGAAGAACGGTATGCTGGTGGCAGCCCGTGGCCAGCAGGTCCGCCGGTTGCTCTCAGTGCGCCGGCTGCCCGCCTCCCTGGGAGGCCTTGCCCGCCACAACATCCAGAATGCACTGGCGGCAGCTGCGGCCTGTCTGGGTCTGGGTATAGCCCTGGAGCACATCCGGGCCGGCCTTGAGAGCTTCCACTGCAACCTGGAACAAAACCCCGGCCGGTTGAATATCCTGGATGTGCAGGGCATCCGGGTGGTGATTGATTACGCTCATAACGCCGCCGGTTACCTGAGCATGGTTAATGTGTTGCGGCACTTCAAAGGCCGGTTGATTGGTGTCATCGGCGTGCCTGGGGACCGCCTGGACGAGCAAATTAAAGAGGTGGGCCGCATTGCCGGCCGGGGTTTTTCAGCCCTGGTGATCAAAGAAGATGCCGACCTGCGCGGGCGGCGGCCCGGGGAAGTGGCCGCCATCCTGCAGGAAGGTGCGGTGGATGCGGGTATGCACCCGGAGAGAATCAGGGTGATTTTACCCGAAGGAGAGGCGGTGCTCCGGGCCCTTCTAACGGCGGAGCCCGGCGATACGGTGGCCATTTTCTACGAAAAGCTGGATACGGTGGTTAAAGCCGTAGAGTTGTTTCGCGCGCGCCGGCAACTGGGCTACAGTGAAAAAGACGGGAGCGGGCTGCAGGAAAATATTCTCCCGGCGACGTAAACCTATAGTTTAAAACCGGAAGTCAAACATTTACCAAACGCGGTGGTTGGTGACTGTTTGGCTGAACATTCACACCGAAAGGGAGATTATGCCCGTGCTGGAAGTGCTGGCCCGTGCCAAGATAAACCTTACCCTGGACATTACGGGTCTTTTACCCGACGGTTACCACGAGCTGGAAACGGTGATGCAGAGCATTGCTCTGTGTGACCGGCTATTTTTTTCCCTTCGCCCGCAGGGTATTGAGTTCCAGACCGACAGCCCCCTCGTACCAGCCGGTCCGGAAAATCTGGTCTACCGGGCGGCGGAGCTTTTACAAAGGGTAACCGGGTGTCGCCGGGGAGTACATATTTTTCTTTCTAAAAATATCCCGGTTGCGGCCGGCCTGGGTGGTGGTTCCGCCGATGCGGCAGCCACCCTGGCGGCTTTAAATCAACTCTGGTCCCTTGGTTTGGACCGGGGAGAACTGATAGATCTGGGTGCGAAGCTGGGGGCCGACGTACCCTTTTGCCTTACAGGGGGTACTGTTCTGGCCCGGGGAAAAGGTGAATTGCTTACCCCTTTAAAACCCCTTCCTCCTGTGGGAGTGGTTATGGTCACCCCACCACTGGCTGTGTCCACGGCTCAAATTTACCGGGCATACGACCGTCTCCTGCCCGGTGTCCATCCCGATACCGCTGCCATGGTTGCTGCTGTCGAGCGTCGGGATATACCTGCGGTAGCCGCCCGGTTGGGGAATATACTGGAGCCGGTTACCACCGCCCTTTATCCACAGGTTTCCGCAGTGAAGGCAGCCCTGAAGGCGGCCGGCCCACTGGGGGTCGTCATGAGCGGCAGCGGCCCTACCGTTTTTGGCCTCTGCCGGGATGAAGAGGAGGCCTGCCGGGTGGCCGGGCGGCTCGACCCCGGGCTGGGACGGATTTTACACACCCGTTTTTGCGACCATGCGTTAAAACTTGCAGTAATTGACGGCAGCAGGTAAAATATAAGTGTTATGACCATAAAAAGGGGTGGCGGCCATGGAAAATACGAGGCTCGTTCCGATTAAACTTGATAACTATAAGCCTTTGAGGGAACTGGTTTTTGAATCCTTGCGGGAAGCAATTATCCAGGGCCGTCTGAAACCCGGGGAACGGTTGATGGAAATCCAGCTGGCGGAAGAAATGGGGGTTAGCCGCACTCCCGTGCGGGAGGCCATCCGGAAGCTGGAGCTGGAAGGTTTTGTGGTCATGGTGCCCCGCAAGGGAGCCTATGTGGCGGGTATTTCGGTAAAGGATATTGTCGATGTCTTTGAAGTGCGGGCGGCCCTGGAAGCGCTGGCCGCCGGCCTGGCCGCTGAGCGGATAACCGATGAGGAACTCGAAGAACTGGAACGCGCACTGGTCAAAACTTACGAAGTCAGCAGTCAGGACCTGGACGCACTGGTCGAAACCGATACCAGGTTCCATGAGCTCATCTATAAAGCCAGCCGGAACGAAAGACTGATCCAGATAATCACCAACCTGGCGGATCAAATTCAACGCTTCCGTGCCACTTCGCTGGCCCAGCCGGGGCGGACCAAACATGCGCTTGAAGAACACAAGCAGATTGTGGAGGCCATCAGCGAGCGCAACGTGGAGCTGGCCCAGATCCTGGCGCGGGAACATATCGAAAATGCCGAACAGAGCCTTTTGAACGCTCTGGGGGAGGCAAAGAGATAATGGTGGATGCAGTGGTTCTGGCCGGCAGTCCCAATAACGGGCCGCTCAAGGAATGCAGTCCGGTACCCTATGAGGCGCTCATTCCCATTGGCTCCAAAACGATGGTCCAATATGTGGTAGAAGCATTAATCCGGGCCAGGGGGGTTGACCGGATTGTGGTAGTGGGGCCCAGGCACGAGCTGGTGAATCAACTCAAAGACGACCGGGTGCGTGTTGTTCCGGCAGGTAGCGGTCTCCTGGAGAACGTCCAGCGGGGACTGGAAGAATTGCCGGGTACGCACCGCGTGCTGCTGGTCAGCTCCGACATCCCCCTGATTACTCCCCGGGCTATTGAAGATTTCCTCGAACTCTGTAAGGGTCAGGATGCGGATCTGTATTACCCCATTGTGCCGAAGGAGGTTGTGGAAAGACGGTTTGCTGTCCCTGTGCGGCGCACCTACGTCAGCCTTAAAGAAGGTGTTTTCACCGGGGGCAACCTGTTTTTGCTCAATCCGGAAGTGGTCTCCCGCTGTTTGCCCCTGGGGCAGCAGCTGGTGGACGCCCGGAAAAGTCCCCTGCGCCTGTGCCGCCTGGTAGGCCTCAGTTTTTTGTTTCGCTTTCTTTTGCACCGGGTTACGCTCGAGGAAGCCCAGGCACGGGTCTCCCGCCTGCTGGGCATCCGCGGGGTAGTGGTAATCAGTCACTACCCGGAAGTGGGCGTTGATGTGGATAAACCCGTGGATCTGGCTCTGGTTACCAGAACTCTCCAACAGGCTTCGTGAGACAAAGGATGTGTTTTTTATGCCTCTTTCCCTGAACCTGGATATGATCCGGGAAGCCAGAAAGCGACTGGCTGGTGTTATTCACCCCACCCCACTGGACCATTCTACAACCTTTTCGCGGCTTACAGGCAGCGAGGTTTATTTCAAACTGGAGAACCTCCAGAAAACTGGCTCTTTTAAAATCCGTGGCGCTTATAACAAGATCATGTCTTTAACTCCTGAAGAACGGGACCGGGGTGTGATTGCCGCTTCCGCCGGAAACCATGCCCAGGGGGTGGCCTATGCAGCTACGAAGGCCGGGATCCGCTCGGTGGTGGTCATGCCGGAGGGGGCTCCCATTTCCAAGGTTGTGGCCACCCGGGGTTACGGTGGCCGGGTCGTCCTGGCGGGGGGAGGTTATGACGAGGCTTTTGAATATGCATGCCAGATGCAAAAGGAAACCGGGGCCACCCTGGTCCACGGCTTTGACGATCCCATGGTCGCGGCGGGTCAGGGTACCATAGGTCTGGAGCTGATGGACGAGTTGCCCGACCTGGACGCCGTGCTGGTACCCGTTGGCGGAGGTGGGCTGATTTCTGGTATTGCGGTGGCCGTCAAGTCCTTGAACCCGCGGGTTCGTGTAATTGGTATCCAGTCGCGGGGAGCACCGGCAGTTTATCTTTCCCTCAAAGGCGGCGACCGGCGGGAACTGACCTCTACAGCCACCATCGCCGACGGCATCAGTGTACGCCGCCCGGGTGAGTTCACCCTGGAGATTATGCGCCGTTATCTGGACGATATAGTGCTGGTTGACGATGAAGAAATTTCACGTGCTATTTTGATGCTCCTGGAACGTTCCAAAATTGTAGTCGAGGGGGCCGGAGCGGTGCCCCTGGCGGCCCTTTTGCACGGGCATGTGTCTTTACCCGCCAAGAAAGTTGTCCTGGTCTTAAGCGGGGGGAACATCGACGTCAATATTCTGTCCATCATCATTGAACGCGGACTTGTCAAGTCGGGCCGCATCATCCGCCTCCGCACCGTGGTTACGGACCAACCTGGTAGTTTGCAGCGCCTGCTGGCTGTGCTGGCTGACGTGCGGGCCAACGTAATTTCCATTAACCACGACCGTATTAAGCCCCAGGTACCTTTAAAACAGGCGGAGGTCGAATTGCTGCTGGAAACCAGTGACGTGGAGCACATAGAGAAGATCATGTCTGCTCTCTCCCGGGAAGGGTACGGGGTGGAACGGATATAGAATATAGGGAAAAATTTTTTAAACGAACTGGAAAAATGAAGGAACTTTTGCCTTTCATGGAGAATTCAGGTTACAGGTATCGGGTGGGGTTTTTGGGTCAACGCTGCCCGGTTATTAAGTCAATCTGGGGTTTGAGGAAGGTGGTGAGGGAGTGGTTGTTACGGATGTGCGGGTGCGCAAAA
>NZ_JBNATZ010000163.1:0-5655 GCF_049701015.1 Desulfofundulus sp. | reverse complement strand
GGTACAGGGGATTGCTCAGCGGCTGGGAAGGATTCTCGGTATGCAGGTCAAGGGAATAGCAGGAGGCAACGGCATGAATGACCTTAACGCGGTCAAAAGCAATACTGCGTTGCTCGAAGAGGCCTTCCGTCTGGGCAAGGAACTGGTAGGATAGAGTAGGCCGGTAACGGTCTCCTTGCTCCACTTCCGCCCGGTTCACGAAACGGCCGGCAGCAGTTTGGACGAAGGGCCACTGTCCTTCGAGGACAACAGTTTCGACGACATTGTTTACATATCTGCCCTGGAGTTTATGCCAGACCTGGGTATGATCCTGCGGGAAGCCTACCACGGTCTGAATCCTTGCGGTAAGCTGGTGGTGAGGATAATCGGCAGGAACAGCAGGTGGGGGCGTTTTTACGCGAAACAGGTCTGCTAGGATTCCGACAGGCCTCTTCAACCGGGTGCGATTTTACACTCTCTACGAACTGCGGCATACCATGCCGGGTGACACGGTGCGGGCCTGTGCGGTGGTTCCTCCGGACAGGCCCCCCGATGTGCGGAGGGATATTACCGCCGAAGGTCAGTGAAAGTTTCCTTAGCGTACTTTGTGCTGTTCAGTCCATCGGACTTTGACTGCCACCAGGAGCGGGCGGCGTAGGAAGACGAAGACCCGCCGTCAAAGCCGGAGTACAAACGGTGGTTTTATTTGCGCGGTGTCGGTCAAGTAGAAACAAAGCATTCTGGTACAGTTCAGGCCTGCGCTTCTCCGTCCAGTAGCAGACCCGTCGTTGCCGCTACAGGAGCGTGTGGTATCTGGGATTGATGTTGGTGGTAGCAACATAGTTCTCAGAGTGGGCTATGGACCGAACCATCCGGCTCCGGGGTTGGCATGGAGGTACATTATATCATCCGGTACGCCCCACCCAACCACCCGCCCCTTTTCCATGCGCGCCACCCGGTCTCCCAGAAAGGCTGCTTCTTCAAGGTCGTGTGTAACTAAAATAAAAGGAATGCCCCAGTGCCGCTGCAGGGACTTTAAGTCTTTTCGTATTTTGTACCGTGTTTCATAATCCAGGGCAGAAAGGGGTTCGTCTAAAAGCAAAAGTTCCGGGTCTGCGAGCAACGCCCGGGCCAGAGCTGTGCGTTGCCGCTCACCACCGGAGATCTGTCCCGGGTAACGATGGGCCAGGTGAGCTATCTGCAGCATTTCCAGCACTTCCTGGAGCTTAAGGCTTTTTCTCCGGTTCCCTTTCATGCCGTAGGCGGCATTTTGCTCCACAGTCATGTGGGGAAAGAGCGCATAATCCTGGAATACATAGCCCACATTCCTGTGTCGGGGAGGCAAGTTGACCCGTGCAGTGCTTGAAAATAGGACCCGCCCGTTTAAAACGATCTCACCTTTGTGGGGCTTTTGCAAGCCGGAGAGGCACTGTAACAGGGTGGTTTTCCCGGCTCCGGAAGGACCTACCACCACCAGCACCTCGTTTTGCACCGATAGCTCAATTTGCATGGGGAAGGCCGGTAATTTCTTAAAAATGTTCACGCTTAACAGGCTGTTAACTGGTGCTGATTTGTTTTTATTCCGTGCAAAAATGTTCATTGGATCGGTCCCTGTCCTTTTGTCTTTTTGGTTGATTTGAGCACCGGTCATTAGTATATGTTGAACATCCTGGTATGGGTGTGTTGTTAAACATCTCATCGTCCAGTGTCCACCTTTTCAGCCGGTGCTTGCTCCAGCGGTTTACCCAGAAAATAACTATAAAGCTCAACAGGGTCATCAGGACTACCAGCACCAAGGCGGTCCGGTTATCCCCGGATTCGGTGGCGGCGTAAATGGCCAGGGGTACCGTCTGGGTGCGGCCGGGAATGTTTCCGGCCACCATCAGGGTGGCGCCGAATTCTCCCAGGGCCCGGGCAAAGGCCATGACAATGCCGGCTACCAGGCCGGGCCAGGCCAGGGGCAGGCTGACCGTTTGGAAGACCCGCCATTCGCTGGCCCCCAGGGTGCGGGCAGCGTTTTCGATGTTTTTGTCTACCGCCTGAAAGGAGGCCCGCACCGTCTGGTAGAGCAGGGGGAAGGCCACAACTGTGGAGGCGATGACTGCCCCCCACCAGTTGAAGATTACCGAAACGCCCCACAGTTTTTCCAGCAGTCGGCCCAGTAGACCGTGCTTCCCGAACAGGAACAGGAGGCCAAAGCCTACTACCGTGGGTGGCAGGACCAGGGGCAGGGCAAGGATTGCCTCCACCACATCCTTGCCCGGGAAATCCCGTCCGGCCATGAGCCGGGCCACCGGCACGCCGGCCAGAAAAACGAACAGTACGGCCAACCCGGCCACACGTAGGGATAACAGTAACGGAACTACTACCTCTGGAGTAAACAAAAGCACCACCCCATCTGCGTTCTGCAAAACACCCGTCTAAATGGCCTGACTGTTATTTTTCCATTGGCTTTGACCTCAGTTTTCGTGTTTCATTAGTAACGCAACGCAATACATAATCACTTAATCATAATTCAATCATTTTAACACTTAAATCTACCGGTTTTCCCAAGTAAACGGAGGTGGTTACAAGGGCATCCACTCCGGTTTTGGCATAATCTGCCACATTGTCGAGATTAATCCCTCCTGCAGCTAGCAAAATAACTGCGGGGTTAATTCCCCTAATTTTGGGTATATATTTTTTTAATTCCGGTGGCGAGACTTTATCGAACTGGATTCCGTCAACACCCGCTTTGCAGAGTACGAGAGCATCCTCCAGGTTTTCGACTTCGACGATTACCTTCTTTTCACAAGCCCTGGCGCGTATTTCATCCAGAATTCCCAACAAGCCGGGTAATCCCCCCAGGAAACTCAGGTGTTGCTTAAAAATCAGGATTGTTTCGGACAAGCCGAGCCTGTGAGGAAAACCTCCTCCAACCACCACTGCCTTTGTGGCCAATTCTTTGGTCCCAGGGAAAATCTTCCTGGTAGCGACGACAGAAATTCTGGGATTGATTTTTGTGGCAATGTCTACCATCCGGCGGGTTCTGGTAGCTATCCCCGAGCAATATTCCAGAATATTCAAGGACACTTTCCAGGCTGCATGCAATTCTTCCGCTTTTCCTTCAACCTCCAGAAATGTTTCATTCGGCTTTACCAGAGAGCCAGAGGGAAAGTAACTGAGCACCCGGCTGCCCAGTTTATCGCACAGCCTTACAACTTCTTCTGTCCCGCATAATACGGCTTCCTCTCTGCTGTAGAAGCTCATTTTCCCTCTTCGGTTTCCAATTCCGAGCACCGATGTGGTTAAATCCAGATAGGGAACATCTTCTTTTATATACTCCTCTATCCTTCCGTCTGGGATGTAAAACATTTTCTTCTCCTTCCCCCCCCTGGAGATGTTGAACTTATAAAGCTCCGGCATCAGGAGTTCCGGTGTCGCCAGCCAAAAGTGGATTATTCTCTTCCTCCAGCAGTACCTGCCGGTCCTCCGGGCTTCAAGCCGAACTCCGCAAATACCTTCATTCCGGCGGGGGAAGCCAGGTAGTTCAGGAATTCCCGGGCGGCTTCCTTTTGAGGAGCGTTTTTCAACACTGCCGCCGGGTAGACAATGGGTTTGTGCAGATTGTTGGGCACAGTCAGTGCCACCCGCACATCTTTGCCCCTCAGAGCATCTGAGTAGTAAACAAAACCGGCGTCGGCATTACCCGTTTCCACGTAGGTGAGCACCTGTCGCACGTCGTTGGCCATGACAAGCTTGGGCTGC
Organism: Desulfofundulus sp.; assembly: GCF_049701015.1. Taxonomy (NCBI): domain Bacteria; kingdom Bacillati; phylum Bacillota; class Clostridia; order Eubacteriales; family Peptococcaceae; genus Desulfofundulus; species Desulfofundulus sp. Next base: position 1,929 of record NZ_JBNATZ010000163.1, on the reverse strand, counting down.
AGTTTATCCCATAACTTCAAATTGACCAGACTTTCTTTGGCGTACATGCCGGCAGGTACCGTTTCAGGCAGGCCGAGCGCCACCCTCTTAACCTCGGGGCCGGCCAGGTCGGCGAATTTCTTGACCTTCTGGTTCTCTTTAGGAACTACTACCACCAGTTCGTTACTTAAGAGATTGATCCGGCTGTCCCGTTCGAGTAAACCTTTTGTATCCAGCTGGTTCATCTGGCTGACTCCGGCGGAAATGAAGAGGTCTACCGGTGCTCCCTGCTCGATCTGCTTTTGGAGCGAGCCGGATGCCCCCAGGTTGTAGGTAATCTTTACCGCCGGGTGTTCTTTCTCATAGTTCTCCTTGATTTTCCCCAGGGCGTCCTTCAAACTAACGGCTGCCGAAACGGTAATTTCCTTTTGCAACCCGGTATTCTGGCCGGTCTGCTCAACCTGCTTGCCGCAGCCGCCGGCAACCACCCCCACCATGAATATGAACAGCACTCCCAGCAACCACTTTTTCATCGTTAACCGCTCCTTTCCAGATGGTTGTTTGCTGGCATTTACCAGTCACCCTTTTCACACCCGGTCTCGACAGGAGCAGGCTGTCTTTTTGCCGTCCCATCATGAATGAAGTCTGCTAAAATAGGGAAAACTGGATTTTCCATGCCTCCATGTTCTGCAGTCCCCTGCTCCCGCTCCGTCCGCGATGCCGGATCAAAAAAACCAGGCATGCGCACGGAAAGGCACACCTGGCCACTGAGGTCACGTCATTGTAACCATCTCCTTTCCGCACCGGGAGGCGCACGGGTTTCCCCGTACACCCTGTCGGCCCTGGCCCCATGGCTTTTTCGCTTTAGGTAACCGGGCTCGGAGATGTATTAAACTTATGTCTGTTAAAATTCTTCGTCCGGACGGTTTTTTCCTGCAACGTATCCTGAAATAATGGGCGACCCTGGCAATTATACCTGCCGTCCGGTGGGTGACCAGCCTTTGTTACAGACTGGCGTATTTGTGGCGAAGTCCCGGGAACCATATGCGGTTCCCGGGACTTCCCGGAGAACCTACAGCGTAATCACTACCACTCGCATCTCGGTCATTTCCTGGATGGCATATTTGGGGCCTTCTCTGCCCATACCGCTTCCTTTAACTCCGCCGTAGGGCATCTCATCAGCCCGGTAAACCGAAGTATCATTAACGATCACTCCTCCCACCTCCAGTTTCCGGGCTGCCAGCATGGCCAGGTCCAGTGATCTGGTAAACACCCCAGCCTGCAAGCCGTATGGGGAATCGTTGGCCATTTCCAGCGCCTGCTCAAAGTTTTCGTAGGGTATCACTGATACCACCGGGGCAAAAATCTCTTCACAAACCACCTTCATATCCGGCCGTACTCCGGTTAACACGGTGGGGTAAAAAAGGTTCCCCTCCCGCCTACCACCGGTGAGCAGGGTGGCGCCGCTTTCTACGGCCTCCCTTACCCATTGTTCCGCCCGGCGAGCTGCATCCTCGCTAATCATCGGTCCCACGTCGGTTTTCGGGTCGGTAGGGTCGCCCACTACAAGCTTTTCTGCCTCTTCTACCAGTAGCTGGCAGAAAGGTTCCGCGATATCCTGTTGAACCAGAATTCGCTGGACGGAAATACACACCTGTCCTGCATTAACAAAGGCCATGCGCCCGCAGGCCCGGGCTGCTTTGACCAGATCGGCGTCGCTATGTACAATGGTGGCGGAATTGGAACCCAGTTCCAGGGTCACCCGGCGCAAGCCTGCGCGCTCAGCAATACGTCTGCCCACTGCCGGGGAACCGGTAAAACTGTAATGGGCCACCCGGGGATCCCTTAAAAGCATTTCCCCTACATCATCACCGCTACCCACCAGCACATTTAAATGACCCGGCGGCAGGCCAGCTTCTTCCAGAATGCGGCATAACGACAGGGAAGATA
>NZ_JBNATZ010000162.1:0-5728 GCF_049701015.1 Desulfofundulus sp. | reverse complement strand
TTGCGGCCACAAAACCGGCCAGGTCCCCCACCACCCCACCCCCCAGAGCCACCACGGGACTCCGCCGGTCCAGTTCGCGGGTGTAGGCCAGGTCGTAGAGCTTTTCGGCCGTGGCCAGGCTCTTGTATTCCTCCCCGTCGGGTATGTCCGCCCGGACCACCTCAAAACCGGCACCCTTCAGGGCGCTTTCAACCACCGTGCCGTAAAGGGAACCCACCACGGAGCTGGTAACAAGGAGCACCCTGGGGGTTAATTTGAGAACTTTGAGGTACTCCCCAAGCCGGGGCAGCAGGCCGGTGCCGACATAAATGTGGTAACTGCGGTTGCCCAGATTTATGTAAACTTCCTGCATGGGTGATGTCCTTTCCCTTCATGTGTTCTTGAGGGTCTTGCCCGGTTTCAAACAATTCCGCGTTCTTTCAGATAAGTGATGATTATCTCCACCACCTCATCGATGGTGTACCGGCCGGTGTCCACTGTGAATTCCGCCACCGCGTAGGCGTCCGCCCTGGCGGCCAGCAGTTCTTTGATCCGGGCGAGGATGTCTCCCGGACCATATAACAGGGGCCGGTTGCGCTTGCGCTTCACCCGCTGGTAAATTACCTCCGGGTCTGCCACAAGCCCGATGAGTACGCCGTTCTGCTGCAGTAACCGCACATTTTCCGGATTCAGCACCACCCCACCCCCGGTTGCCACCACCAGGTTTTCCCTGGCGGCCACTTTCTTAACCACCAGGGCCTCCTCCGACCGGAAACGGATCTCCCCGTCCCGGGTGAAAATCTGGAAGATGGTTTTGCCGGTAACTCGTTCGACCTCCTCGTCAGTATCCACAAACTCCCGCCCCAGCCTGGCAGCCAGACGCCGCCCCACGGCACTTTTCCCCGTACCCATAAAACCGATCAGGATAATATTTTTCATATCCTCTCCTCCAGCAACACTTCCGTCCTGCCTGGCAGTTATCACCATATAACGCCCTGGAGATATTCAAGGTACCGCTGATAATTTGCTTTCATTTCCTGTATGGTATCGCCGCCGAATTTCTCCAGGCAGGCCACCGCCAGCTCCCAGGCCACCACCGCCTCGCCCACCACACAGGCAGCCGGTACGGCGCAGACATCGGAGCGTTCTACCGAAGCAGTAAAGGGTTCTTTTGAAATCAGATCCACGCTGCGCAGAGGTTTGTAAAGGGTGGGAATGGGTTTCATGGCTGCCCTCACTATGAGGGGTTCACCATTGGTGACCCCTCCCTCCAGGCCGCCGGCCCGGTTGGTGCGGCGGTAAAAACCCCTCTCCCGGCTGTAAAATATCTCATCGTGCACCTGCGAACCCGGCAGGGCGGCACCGGTAAAGCCCAACCCGATTTCAACCCCTTTGATGGCCTGAATGCTCATCAGCGCGCCGGCCAGGCGCCCGTCCAGCCGGCGGTCCCAGTGGACATAGCTACCCAGGCCGGGAGGCAGGCCGTAAACAAGCACCTCGAAGACGCCCCCCAGGGAGTCCCCGGCTTCCCGGGCCCGGTCAATTTCACGCATCATCAGTTCTGCCGTTTCCCGGTGGAGACAGTAGACCGGGGAAGCATCCAGAATCTGCCGCAGCCTGCGCAGGTCCACACCCGGGAACCCGCCCGGCTGGCCGGACCCGTGTCCGGAAGTGCACCCACCCTTTTCCACCGCTTTATCCGGCCCTTCACCGGCCTCATCCGGAGGGGCGGGCGACATTCCCCGGATCAAGTCCCCTTCAGGTACCACTGCTGACCCGATGCGCAACACATGACCTATGATCTCTATGCCCAATTCCTCTAAAAGGCGGCGGGCCACACTGCCGGCAGCCACCCGGGCGGCCGTCTCCCGCGCGCTGGCCCGCTCCAGCACATTGCGGATATCCCGGTGTCCGTATTTTAAAGCTCCTGCCAGATCGGCGTGGCCCGGCCGGGGTTTGGTGACCACTCGCTGGTCAAGCCTCGCAGCAACGCCTGGATCCATAACCTCCTGCCAGCTGGCCCAGTCCCGGTTCTCGATATACAGGGCCACCGGGCTGCCCAGCGTGAAACCACCCCTGACGCCGGCTAGAAAACGCACACGATCCTGTTCGATCCGCATGCGGCCGCCCCGCCCGTAGCCTCCCTGCCGGCGGGCGAGCTGCTGGTTTACATAATCCTCCGTAAGGGCCAGCCCGGCCGGCAACCCTTCAATGATGGCCGTCAAAGCAGGGCCATGTGATTCTCCGGCAGTTAAATAACGCAACATGCGGATTGTTCCTCCTCAATGTTTCAGTAAGGCCCGGCGCATCACTTCAACAGGAGCTTTTTCACCGGTCCACAATTCAAAGGCCAGCACCCCTTGATACAGAAGCATGCCCAGGCCGTTATATACCCTGGCTCCGGCCCTGGCAGCACGTTCCATAAAAAGGGTGCGCGGCGGGTTGTATACCAGATCAACCACTACGTGACCCGCACCCAGACAGTTGAAAGGAAAATCAGGACAGGTATCTTCCCCGGGATGCATACCCAATGGCGTGGTCTGGACAATTAAATCCACCGACGCCAGTAATTCCTGAGTACCCCCGGCAGTCAACTCCAGAACATGATTTTGCTCCTTTGCAGAGCTGTATGGAAGCAGATTTGGTGAAACCTGGAGCCCACAGGCCGGCCAGGGTAACGCCCATGCCCTGGCAGGTGTATTTGCATTGATTAGAGCGGCCAGTTCTGCAGCCCGGGAAAGCGTGCGGTTGGCCACCAGTAACTGTTCCACACCGTTCAGGGCCAGGTAAACTGCCAGTGCCCTGGCCGCACCCCCCGCTCCCAGGATGAATACAGACTTCCCAGCCGGATCCAGGCCGATATCATCGGTTAAAAAACGCAGAAAACCAGCGCCATCAGTATTATGCCCGACCAGTCGCCCCCCTTGTGGAACAATGGTGTTTACGGCACCGGCCAACCTGGCCCCATCTGTCAACTCATCAAGGTAAAGTATAACCTTCTCTTTATGGGGTACAGTCACGTTCACCCCGGCCAGGTTCAGGGCCCGGATAGCGGTCACCGCGGCTCCCAGTTCCCGGGGTGGCACGGGGAAGGCTACGTAGACAAAATCCAGTCCCAGGTGCCTGAAAGCTGCATTGTGCATCGCCGGTGAAAAGGAATGCTCCACAGGAAAACCGAAAAGGCCGCAAACCCTGGTGCGACCGCTAATCAGTTCGCTCATGAAATCACCCATCTACAACCCATCAGTGGATAAGTGAGCCGCCAGATCTATTCCGGTTCAAACGACAAAGAACTAATTTTTCCAGCCGGCGGTTGATGAACCTCGTAACCCAGAATTCACGTCCTGGAAGCGGCATGACCAGGACCGTATAAAGGCCCAAAAGGTTACCCCCCAGCACATCTGTAAATATCTGGTCGCCGATTACAGCAGTCTGGTATGGGGGAACCCCGAGCATTTTCATCGCTTGAATAAAAGAACGCCTGGCCGGCTTAAGCGCCCGGTAAACTGCCGGTATGTCAAGAGATGTAGCCAACGCCTGTACTCGTGCGGGGGAATTATTGGATACAATACAGAGCTTGAATCCCAGTTTTTTTGCTTCCTTCAACCACTGTATTATTTCATCGGAACAATAATCCCGATCCCTGGGGACAATGGTATTGTCCAAATCCAGGAGGAGAGCATGAATACCTTTTTTTTGCAACTCAGCCAGCTCTATATCCACAAGTTTGGCCACATACAGTTTGGGGTAGAGAAGCTTTAACATTATATTCTCCTCTGTTCGGACTATTCCAGAAGCAGTTTGGCGTGTTCCAAATCACGGAGGGTGTTGATATTTATGAAAACTTTATCAACGTCTGTAATATGAGAAAGGTCCCCGCGTTCAATATATTTTACCCGCACAGCTGGGAAAAAGTCCACCACTTTTGCCCGCAAGCCATTACGCAAAATGGACTCGATAACTTCAAGGCAACCTTTACCGTACACAGCAAAAAGAGGCTCCAGGTATGGACCATCCCGGACCACCACGACATCGTAACCCGGAGCCTGCCGGGCCAGATAGACGGCCAGTTCGGGGTCGATAAAGGGCATGTCACAGGCCACCACGAAGATGTAAGGGGTCGAAGCTGCGGAAAGAGCCGCATGAATGCCAGCTAGAGGGCCTTTTCCGGGGTAGATATCTCCAATCACGGGCAAACCCAGGTAATTATATTTACCAGATTCGTTTTCGTTACTGATCAGAATTACCCGCGCAAACACTTCCCGCATCCGGGCCACTACCCGGTCCAGCAACTTTTCCCTGCCGAAGGGGATCAGCGCCTTGTTGGTACCCATGCGACTGCTATTACCACCTGCAAGGACCACCCCCGTAAAATTTTCGGCAGGAAAATGGCCCGTCCTATTTACGCATACGTTGCATGGAGCATGACGGCCCGCTGGTTCGACCTTTTTTCCGGCATCCTTTTTATCTCCCATTTCCTGATCCAGGCTCCCCCAGGTACTGTTGTACCAGACGAAATACCTGCTGGCAGCTATAGACAATATTATTTTCCGCAGACAGGTTGCGTTTAATAACCACAACTGGCAGTTTTAAAGCCAGCGCGGCTTTTATCTTGGTATCGGTGGTCCGTCCACTATCCCTGGTTACAATGACATCAGCCCTGTAGGCCTGGAAAATAGCCCTGTTAAAACGGGTCGAAAAAGGCCCGTGTAAAGCCACAATATCCCGCGGGGAAAACCCCAGATCCTGACACTTCTTGATTATACGGTGGTCCGGCAGTACCCTGACTACGAGCCTTTTACCGCACATCACCGGGGAGTGTACAAAAAGCTCCAGGTTATTGCTACCAGTGGTGAGAAAAATGGTATCTCCCAGCCGAGCCGCTTCATATACCGCCTCCTCCCAGGAATCCACGGGGTGAATAAGGGGGTCATCAGGCAGGTTGATTTCCTCACGCTGGTAACGGATATACGGGATCTGCAAGTTGTTGCAAGCTTCACGCGCCATTTCAGATAAAGGACCCGGGAAGGGATGTGTACCATCTACCACAAGGGCAATGCCGCGTTCCTTCATCCGAATGGTCAGATCTGCCACGTCTTCCGGGGCCGGCAACACTTCCACCGCACCACCCATACCGGCCAGCATACCTCCGTAAGCTGTCAGGGCGGTAGCCATTACTGGATAACCACTGCTGGCAAGTAAAGATATTAATTCCCGGGCTTCCGCAGTTCCATAAAGAACTAAAATCATTTCTAACTCACCCTTGTCAGGTAATAGTTCGACCTGCATTCGACCAAATCCTGCTATAACAAAAGCGAAATCCACCGGACAGGCACAGTTAAGTCCACCTTTCCATATTATCTACTGATTATCCAGTACAGCTGGTTTTGGAGGGATGGCGCGTGTTCTCGGGCCTCTGGGCTTTGCTCTGTTTGTCCCTGGTCAACGGTTTATTATTGCTGGTCTCATATATAGCCAGTACCATCTTTCCACAACCATTGTCCGAGGAAGAAGAAGCACATTATCTAAATCTGGCAGCCCAGGGGGACGAAAAAGCCCGGGCTATTCTGGTGGAACATAACCTGCGCTTGGTTGCACATATAGTGAAAAAGTATGAGGGTACGGGCGAGGACACAGACGATTTAATTTCTATAGGAACTATCGGACTGATTAAAGCCATAAATTCCTTCGACCCCGGGAAAGGAACTCGCCTGGCCACCTATGCCGCACGTTGTATAGAAAATGAAAT
>NZ_JBNATZ010000161.1:0-5752 GCF_049701015.1 Desulfofundulus sp. | reverse complement strand
CCTGTCGGTAATATCGCGGCACGTCAACACCACCCCTATAATCTCCTGGCGGATGTTGGTCATCAGGTTGGTACTGATTAAAAGATGGAGCATCTTCCCTTCGCTGGCAGGGTGCAGCACTTCCTGGTCTTTTACCAGTCGTTGTTCATGCAGTGCGGTTATCAGGTAATTATAGAAAGGAGAATCCGGTGGAAAGATATCCCCCAGCGGCTTATCCAGACAGTCTTCCGGCAGGCCGAGTATGCGTTTTGCTGCAGCATTGACCCCGATGAGCACTGCATGCAGGTCCACAGCCAGAATCCCGTCATCAATGCTTGCCAGGATTATTTCATTATAATTCTGCACGTTGACCAGTTTGGTGGCCAGGTGGTTGATAGCTTCGGTGATTTCTCCCAGCTCACCGGTGGCAGGAGGCAGGACATAGGTAAGATCCGTCTCCAGCAACTGAACCCCTGTTTTGACCTGGTTTACAGCCGTCACAAGGTTCCGGATGAGAGCAAAAGCGCCCCCCAGTCCCACCAGCAAGCCCACGGCAATAACCAGGTAGGCATCCCGCTGCACCTGGTCCACCCGCCGGTAGAGAATGGAGAGATCTTCCGTAGCCCAGACGGCACCGATAATTTTCCCGTTCCGTATCAGGGGCCGGTACAGTTCAAGCTGTCCCCCTTCGGAAAGGCCCATGGTTTCCACTACCGGTTTGCTGGTCTTGATGGTTTCGTCGAAGGCCCGTTTGCGCCTTTTGGAAAAGTTTTCACCATAGCTGTTTTCATCACCGTCCAGGATAACATCCAGGTCGCGGGAATAGAATCCTATTTCGAGTTCCGGGTAGTTTTCCTTTACTCTTGTAATAAGCGGCTTGAGTTGCCGGTTCAGCAGTTTCACTTTATCCCGGCGAGGAGCCTGAACAGCATCAGCTCTGATCAAAAGGTCGTCAAAGGATGTGGTCAGGCTGGCATCAAGGAGTGCCATGGCTTTGGCCATTTTTTTCTTCTGACTTTCTATCATGCTCAACTGGGTGTTGTGGATCACGTTTATCATATATCCTGCGAGCACGATGGGTAATACCAAAAGCAGGGCAATTAAGACCAGGATCTGGTTTTTAAAGCCCCTTTTTTGAAAAATCATAATTGACCCCCCGCATTTAAGCATACTATCTTATTGCGCGGGCTTCAATACCTGTGTTCGGTGTTTACTTATAAAAAGTCCCCAGCCAAAAACCTGATAGCTGAGGACTTTCCCATCATCTTCCGCAATCCTGCGTTGACGACAATGCATTAACTCTACAACAAGAAACCATTATTCTACCAATCCACATGTAGAAAGGCAAAATCGAGAGCTAGCCTAACCATCTCCCCTTTCTTCAATAATTAACTGCTCATCGGTCGAGAGTTTGGGCGTCCTCAAATACCTCACACCCGTCCAGATCAGCACGGCGGAGAAGATTATACGCAAAGCTCCTTCAGACAGAATATGGGCCACAGAACCACCAAGATATGTACCGGCCAGGATGCCCGGTACCAACCCCGGCAGGATGTTTTTATTGACATTCCCCAAACGCCAGTGGGTATAAGCGCCAACTATCCCAACGGGAACCATGGCAAGGAGGGAGCAACCTTGCGCGGTATACTGGGTAAAACCGGTGAGCAGTACCATGGAAGGCACCATTATCGTACCCCCACCGACCCCCATCATCCCGGAGAGGAAGCCAGTAAAAATACCTGTCAACAGGAGGATGAGAATCTCCAACCAACCCACAACAGGCCTGGTCACATGGGGCAAGTAAGATTTTAAAAGCAGGAGCAGAGAGACGAAGATTAAAAAGCCTCCGAAGGACCTCTTGAGCTTCCATTCGGGCAGAGCATTGGCAAAGCGCGCTCCAGCCCTGGCGGTGAATATGGCGGTCGAAGCCAAAAGGACGGAGGCCAGTATATCCACCGAACCATTTAAGGCATAGGTGATAGCACCCGAAATTCCAGTGAAGACGAGCGCTACAAGGCTTGTGCCGTGGGCCTTATGCTGGCCCATCTTAAGCATGCCAACCATGAGCGGGATCATGATTACCCCGCCACCCAGGCCCACAAGCCCACCAAAGAACCCTGCCGCCAATCCTATAAATAAAGCAATCATTTCCTCGACCTCCACAGTTAAAATTTATGATACTGAAAACCCTTCTTTGAACAACATATCTTGTGTTTGACATTGTTAAATCCAATTCTGTATTACACCCATTCGACGCTGGCTTTTTAATCTCCTGCCACCATGCTCGTACAAGATATTTTCAAATAAGTTTTCATCTTTCTCACATAATCTTTTACAATTTATTTACAATCCGGAGACGTTACGTTAAACAAGTGCGAGTAAAATCAAGTACGAAAGGGGGTGAACAGAGAGATGAAACTAAGGGAAAAATTGATTAAAGGTATAGCTCTGATCTCCATGACCGCTTTCACTGCTGTTGCTCCACTTGGAACGGTAGCCATGGCAGCAACGGCAAAACAACCGGTAAAACCTGTGGTAACAGCCACCAAACATGGGGCAGTACCAGCTAAGCCGGCCAACCCTAAAGCTGGGGTGAAGAAGGCTACTCCTGCGGTGCCAGCGGCCAAAGCCGGGGCGAAATCAACAGCCAGGAAGAAAGCTGTCGCCACGAAACAGACTGCCAGTAAAAAAGTAGCGCACAAGAAGCCGGTGGTCCATAAGAAACGGGCAACTGTAAAAACTTCCAAAGTAAAGAAAACCGCTGTGAAGAAAACCGCAGCCAAGAAGTAATATAATTAATTTGGTGGTGAGGATGGGTTTACGAAGCCTGTCCTTATTTTCTTTTTTCTGCCCCCTGTTTTTATTTATGGTTCTCTTTTTCCGCAAGCAGTACGAGTGCCCTGTTTAATAACTCTTCTTCGTTAGAACCGTTCTCAGGATAAGCCACCCGGCCAAAACGCCATCCTTTTTCCGGCAGCCACTGCTCGAACTTTTTAACCACCATTTCCGAACCCTCCGCACCTGTCAGTGGGAGTACCAGGGCTACAAGGTTATCGTTGAGAACCACCACTTCGTCTATTTCTCGCAGCCTCCTGCGCAGGCGCCTGTTTATCTCGGCTATGTCCAACCTGCCTGCCCCCCTCTGTGCGAGAACCAGGGAAAACTTTGTGTTCCCTCGTTTGGCACGGTTTATTTCCTTACGAAGATGTTTTTTTAAAATTTCAGATGGCGCTTCTTCTTCACCCGGACCGATGAGCCTGCGGACACGTTCAAGGATCTGTTCGGAAGTGAAGGGTTTGCAAAGGTATTCGACGGCTCCCAATTGTACGGCCTGTTTAACAGTAGACACCTTTGCATCGGCTGTAAGGACCATCACAGGAATATAGCGGTAACCCGGTATTTCCTTAATCTTCCGGATCGTGATTAAACCATCGATCCCCGGCAGATGAATATCGACAACGACCAGGTCGAACGGGTCGAGGCTTTCTCTGGCCTTCACCAGCGCTTCTTCCCCGCTGGCAGCCTCAGTTACTTCATAGCCTTTATTCTCCAGCAATCTTCTCGTAGAGAACCTGGTGGGCGTGGAATCTTCTACCAGGAGGATAGATTTTTTCCCGTGTTTCATCTCAAAAACCTCCTCTCCCTCATGAAAAACAACTATCGTTTAAGGTCCTGGCTCATTATTCTAATTCGACCTGATTTGGGCCTCCTTAACGCAAGATTTATTACATAGCATAAAGTTCCAACCTTATGAAAAAGAAACAGGCATGGGGACTTGTCCCGTGCCCGTCTCTGCTTTTTAAGTATGCGCTTCAGATCAAAAGGCTTAACAGGCTTTTGTTCACGCTCTTCAGTAATGTTTTGCTCTTGAATTTGCGCTACGGTCTGGGAATAATCACTATATTTTGTTCCGCCACTCCCGTTTCCCGGGACACCAGTTCGGCAATCCGGGTAACATCCTCGGGGGAGATGCGGGTCGCCTGTACCACCACAGTAGCACCGTGATTTTCCAGCGATACTGCTGCATCCTTGAACCCTTTGGCCCGGATTAAATTTTCCACCTCAACTTCCCTGGCCATGTTCTGGCTTATAGCCAGCAGTTGATCCTGGGCGGTCCTGCGGGTTTCAGCCGCAGCCTGGGGGTTGTTGATAACTTCCCGCAGCAATTCCAGCTGCTGGCCTCTGGTACGTTCCCGGTCCAGGCGGTACTCCACAAAAAAGGCTGTACCATCCCGGGATACCTCCTGAGCTCCGCGGGGCGACTCCGGTATACTCCCGGTTGTTTTACCCTGCACGGCAGGCACATTGTTTACTGACACCGGTGCACTTTGATGCCGTTTCATCTGCCCGGGAACGCCCTGCCACCCCAGCACAAGCAGCGTAAGCCCCAGCAAACTCAGCAGGAAAACCAGCAGGATGCGTTTCTGGATCAGAATTGTATACATTTAAATCTCCCCCCTTTCCCTCGGTAAAACCAGAATCTTTTGCGGTTCAATACCAAGGGCCACCTGTACGGCCTGGAACAGCCGGGCCTTGACCAGTGGATCGCGGGCACCATCAGCTACCACCAGTACGCCTGCCACCCGGGCAGCCATTTCCTGTTCCACCACAGGTACTTCCCCCTGCCCGGAATGGATTAGAACCAGCTGGTCACTGCCAGTATCTTCACTGGTCACCCTGCTCCCCCCTGCCTGGTCCTTTTCCTGAGTGGTTTTTCGCCCGGTAGTGGTGTTGACGGCATATTCCTCCCGGCTGGAACTTGCCAGACGTACCGTTACCTTCACCTTGCCGGCCCCCTCTACTTGTCCAAGCATTTCCCGCAACTTTTCCTCCAGGGCTGCCTCCTGGCGGGACATATCGGTATCGTCTGGTCGTTTTGCCGTGCTCTCTTTAAGGGGTTGGCTCCCCTCATTAACCGGAACTTTTGTTTTCGCCGGAAAGCTTGTACTACCCAAAAGGAGCAAAACCACACCCAGGACAACCAGACTACCCAGCACACCGAGCTGACTCCTCGTTATTTTCGGAGGAAGTTCTCCCTCCTCCCGGTTCCCCAGAAATCTCTTCCATACATCCCTGATGGACATTTTCCCGACCTCCTCAAGATGGACTTACCCAGTGCACCTTAACCTGTTCAGGTGAAAGGTTGTAGAAATTGGCCACTGTTTTGACAAGCTGTTCTGCCGCCTTTTTTGCTTCCGGTTCTGTTTTCACAGCCTTATTCCCATCCAGACCCCGGCTGCCAATATCAATGGTCACAGGGTCCACTAAAGATTCATCCCGCTTGCCCCCCCTTCCCCGGGCTTCAGGGGAAGCCGCAGCCATTAGAAGTTCAATCTCCCTGATTTGTCCGAAACGCTTATCTGCGGGATCATCATAAACGTCAACCTGTACTTTTACTACCTGTACATCCTTGTTTAAGCCGGCCAGAGCAGAGATCTGGCGGGATAGGCCCTGCCGGTATTCTTCCAGTGCCTTTTGCTGCTGACCGTTTTTTATACGCTGTCCAGCAGCCACAATATCCGTCAAATCCCGAACTCCAGCCGGAGTTCCGGTTAAAGCCGGTTCCGGCAGGTCATGCTGCCATTCACCTCGCACCACCCCCCCTACAGCCTGCAAAACTACCACGATAATCAAGAGTCCCATAACCATTTTTAGATAGCGTTGCATATCACTGGCCGGGAGCAGCATTTCGAGAAAGACCGCCAGAACTACGATAATAATCAGGTTCTGAACCAGGTTGCGGACGATTTCCACACCATCCCTCCCCCCTAAC
>NZ_JBNATZ010000160.1:1005-5765 GCF_049701015.1 Desulfofundulus sp. | reverse complement strand
TTCGGGATGGGCTAAAATATACGGCCGGCCGGTGGGCTGCCGTTTTTCCAGGTTTTCTACACCCACTACCTTGTCCGCTCCGTTGACGTAGCAGACCAGCCGCAACGCGCCGGGGCCGATGGCCACAACCTTCCTGGCCGGAACGGGAACTTCCACCTGCCGGCCGGCCAGGTCGGTGACAACGGTTTTCTGCGGTGCAACCTTATCCTGTCCGGTTGTTTTGGCACCACACCCACCCAGGACAACCAGTGTAACCAGCAGGATAATGAACAGGAACCCCGCCTTCAGCGCTTTTGTCCGCATTTCTCCTACCCCCTGTTAATGGATTTTACAGTTTAAAACGAGAGTGAAGCCAGCAATTGATTTACCTGTTCCCGGCATCTCCCTTCCGGTAGCGGACTGCCTGTTAGATTGGCTTCCATGATTTCGGGCGAAAAGCCAAATGCGCCCAGTACCGGAATACCTCTCTCAGACAGCTCACGGCGGAGAAAAGGTTCCGTCGCGGCATCGACCTTATTTAAAACAGCTATAAAATCTTTGCTTAATTGCGCTGCCAAGGCTTTGGCCCGTTCTGCCAGCAGGACCGCTTCGTGCGAAGGATCAACAACCATCAGCACCAGGTCCACGCCCTCTACTACTCCCCGGCCGAAATGCTCCACCCCCGCTTCGGTATCTACAAGCACCCACTCGTTTTTACCAACCTGCAACTGTTTTAAAAACGAACGTGCTACGGCACCCATCGGACATGCACAACCTTCCAGGCTGCGCTCAATTTTACCAATGCGCAGGAAACGCAGCGGCCACTCCCCGCCAGTACATTCGGCGGGCAGGCTGGCCAGGTTCAAATCGCCCGCGAAAAAGCCCGTGTTTTCGTCACCCTTTTTCTGAATGGAGGCGAGCAACTTGTCGCGTACCGCAGGTTTACCGCCCAGACAGCCCATTAAAGTTGTCGCCGGACTGGTAAGGCCCAGCATTTCAGGCAGACCCAGGTTTGACTCGTCAGTATCCACCACCAGCACCTTCCCCCGTTCAGCGAGCACTTTTGCCAGCAGGGTTGCCAGCGTACTCTTACCGCTGCCGCCCCGGCCGCAGATCATGATTTTTGGCATGCCAAGAACCCCCTTTTTGTTTTTCCTGAAAAAAGCAAAAGACCCCAATACCAGCCTTCAGGCCGGCAAAAGGGTCTTCGTAACCCCAGAATTCGATCGTTCTTAACTTTTAGTTTACATCAATAATATTTTACATGTGAAAAGAAAATCCTGCAACATATTTAATTAATCTTTACTTTTTAAACCAGCCGATGCGTGCACCGGGAACGCTGTCCACATCAGATGAATACGGTTTTATGTCTATAAGCGGGCTGCCGTCCAGTGCATCGACCCCACGTACCAGCAGGCGGTTATCCTTCACCTCCAGCAACTCCGCCACACAGAAGGCAATGGGGTTGGGCCGCGACGGTGAACGGCAGGCAAAAACACCGCGTATTTCCGGGCCAAAGGGCGTTCTTGTCTGCAGCGTATCCCGGCGCGCCAGGTGGCACCAGTAAAGCACAATCAGGTGAGTTGCCTGCTCCACATCTTTCAGACCTTCCATGAACTGGGGATATATCTCCAGCTCCGCCGTCCGGTCGGAAAAACGCCCCTGGTGCGGTGCCTCGCCGGGGACCCGGTAAGGACTGTGGATTACTCCAATAGGAATTAACTTCAAAAACGCTCACCTCTACTCAAAAACATTTCCGCGTAATCAGCATACCTGCCTGCAAAAACCGGCCTGGTAAACCACATCCCCTTTTCGCCTAGAACGACGGATAACGGTTTGGCACGCTCGTAGTCCATCTCACCAGCTTCATTGAAAAAGCGATCATCTACCTCCAGATGCACCACTTTGCCGATAATCAGCGCATAGTTCTTCCTCCTGATTTCCTCTACTAAAACGCACTCCACCCACGCCAGGCAACCTTCAATTCCGGGCACCTTAACTTTTTGAGAAGGACGGGGTTTTAAGCCGGACTCTTCGAACTCGTCCACTTCCGGAGGATAATTTCTCGAACAAACCATTACTGCCTCAACCAGATCGACAGGCGGCACATTAACCACAAATTCCCCTGTTTCCCGGATATTATTTAAAGTATCCCGCTTAATCCAGGAAGCCAGAATTATGTCATCAAAGGGCCTTAAAATCGGGGTAATATTGGACCAGGGAGCAATATTACGCACCCCATCTTTTCCCACTGTAGAAATCAGCACCACTGGCAACGGCATTACCTGTTCCCTCTTGCGCGGCGCCAGAATCATCCCTTCCCGCCTCCTTATCATGTATGTTTAAAATTTCAAGGATCAGTAGTCACCATTTGGTCAAATAAACCTTGTCTCCTTCCTTAAAAGCACGGATCAGCTCGCAGTGCCGGAGGACAGCAATTTGCCGTTCCAATTCGTGGGGTTTTACCTTAACCATGGTCAACAATTCTTCCCTGGTAATTTTTCCTCTCTCCTCTATTGCGCGGTAGATATGTTTTTGCAGTTCCGTCAAGCCCGCGGTACCCGACTGACCCAACTGTTTCCGCGTCGCCACAGCTCCTGCCACTGCTGCAGGATCACATGCCTTGGGCGGGTTGATTAGATATATATAACAATCTTCGCACAAAATCTGTCCGTGGAAATCGTAGCTCTCCCCTTCTTCGAGAAGCGTCTGGCAACGCTCGCACTGCATGATGACTTAACCCCTCCTTGTTTTAACTGTGCAATTCCCTTGTTTTTCCCTTATCCCTCCGCCGTCAAGGCATCCAGCACCCTCATGGCTTCTGTAGCATAAGCAACGGCAGGTCCGCCGCCCATCATTACGGCTACGGAAATAGCCTCTAAAATCTCTTTTCTGCTGGCGCCCATTTGCAGGGCTCTGGTTACATGATTGGCAATGCAGTAAGAACACCTTATGGCCACGGAGATGCCCACCGCGATCAATTCCTTTTGCTTTGCCGAAAGGGCAACGTCGGCAATAACCGCTTCGTGCAGCTGGTGAAAATTCTTCATTACCTCCGGCAACTCTTGAGCCAGCTTTTCCAGATAGGTGTTTAAGCCTTCATTATTCTTTTGTGCTTCCATTCTAACCACCTCCGTAAATACTCTTGTAAACACTATCTATCAAGCGCAGGGGATACAGGCCTGGATTACTCAGCCTCTGAAATACTACCGCCACAGGCTACACGGCTTCGCACAAATCGATTAAGTTAAAATGAGAGTGAAGCCAACAATTCATCTACCTGTTCCTGGCAGTTTCCTGCCGGCAGCGGATTGCCCGTCAGGTTGGCTTCCATGATTTCGGGCGAAAAGCCAAATGCGCCCAGTACCGGAATACCTCTCTCAGACAGCTCACGGCGGAGAAAAGGTTCCGTCGCGGCATCCACCTTATTTAAAATAGCTATTAAATCTTTGCTTAATTGCGCTGCCAGAGCTTTTGCCCGTTCTGCCAGCAGGACCGCCTCGTGCGAAGGATCAACCACCATCACCACCAGGTCCACACCCTCTACAACTCCCCGGCCGAAGTGCTCCACCCCGGCTTCGGTATCCACAAGCACTCACTCGTCCTGATCAACCCGCAACTGCTTTAAAAACGAGCGGGCCACCGCCCCCATGGGACATGCGCAACCTTCCATGCTGCGCTCAATTTTACCAATACGCAGGAAACGCAACGGCCACTCCCCACCAGTACATTCCGGGGGCAAACTGGCCAGGTTTAAACCATCCGCGAAGAAACCCGTGTTTTCGTCACCCTTTTTCTGAAGGGAGGTCAGCAACTTCTCGCGCACCGCCGGTTTACCGCCCAGGCAACCCATTAAAGTTGTCGCCGGACTGGTAAGGCCCAGCATTTTATGCAGGCCCAGGTTCGATTCGTCGGTATCCACCACCAGCACCTTCCCCCGTTCAGCAAGCGCTCTTGCAGCAAGGTAACCAGCGTGCTCTTGCCGCTGCCGCCCCGGCCGCAGATCATGATTTTGGGCATCGAAAAACCCCTCCTATCCTGTATTTTTCAAAAAATACAAAAGACCCTCTGCCCAGCCTTCAGGCCGGCAAAAGGGCCTCCCTGACCCAAATTTTATCGCCCTATTTCTTGTTTCATGTCAATAATTTTACATACGAAAAGAAAATCCTGCAACAAAAATTTTTAACAGCTTAATTTTTCATGCACGTACATTTGCCCCAAAAAACTTTAATGCAAAACTTTTTAATTTTCGGCGCTAATTGCAGGATCCCCTGAAACACCTGGCAGGGTAAGCCGCCATTTTTTACTTGACTTCCGTAGTCCTGCGGATTATATTTTTTATAACATATGTTCATTTTAACAAGCAAGGTGGTTGAAAATGCCTGTTTACGACTTTAAGTGCCAGGACTGCGGCCACATCTGGGAAGTCAACCTTTCCGGAGCAGCGGTTACCCCGAAAGCTGCCCGAACTGCCAAAGCAACAGCCTTACGCGGCTTTTCCCCGCCCCCTATGTAATGAAAGGATCATCCCGGCCAGCAGGGACAACATGCTGTGGGCGAACAGAGCGCTGCAGCGCACCCCCCTGTTCTTCAGGCAACTCCTGCCGAAGATCATAATTTACTGTCCTCTAATCATTGACGATCCGCAGCTCGGGCAGGTTAAACTGGCACAGGGAACCCCCGGCTGATGAGGTACCTGGGCACCGCATTGAGGGCAAACGCAGGCCCCTGCCGGAGCACCGGTTTTTCCTCCGCCCATGGCCGGCTGAACCTGAGAAGGT
>NZ_JBNATZ010000160.1:0-995 GCF_049701015.1 Desulfofundulus sp. | reverse complement strand
TCCCCGTCCCTGGGCACCCCTCCTCCCTCTTCCTCCGGCGCATCTTCCCTGACTGCCGCCACTACCTCTACCGCCACCCGAACCTTTTCCCCATCCACCCGGCATTTTCTTATACCCCTTTCTGGTGAATTTAACGCGGCACCGTGCCGATAGTAGCGGTTTTACTGAACAATTACCCAGATAAAAACTCCGTCAAGTATCCGTGTCCAGTGGGTCTTTTTAGCGATACCTAACGCCGACGATAAGGGTGTGTACAGAACGAATTTCTTTCAGGTTTTCTTCATCATTTCACGACCTCTGGTACATTTTTGGTTTTTGCTAACCTTTCTGTACCAGGAGGTCTTTTTATTGGTCAACTTCTCTCCAAAGCATTACAAGAATGCTTATTTTTTCATATAGATAACATATCACCAATTTCTTGCTTTGTAAACAATATTTCGAAAACCATAATCGGGTATCTTTTGCCTCGGCTCACGTGAATTTAACCGGTGCTACTTCCTTCATTATCGAGGTGTTACGAAGTACGACACAGCTTCACCATAGCGTCATAAACCCGCTCCACTTCTGCTGGCACAGGTTCAAGCACGTCCAGGGATTTTCTAACGCCCAACTCCGTTACCAGCGCGTAGTAATCTACCTTTACACCGGCTTTTTCCAGCATTTTTCTGGCACAGGCAACCGGGCAACCGTCAATTACGATCACCTTCTGTACCTGCGTCAGCTTCTTAAGCGTATTTTCCGCTCCTGCCCCTACACCGGACAGGCAGGCAAGATAACCAAACCCCGCTTGGGCCAGTTTCACCCCTGCAGCATTGGCAGTTTGACCGGTATTCGACCCCCCGGCACAGGTAAAGATCGCCACCTTATTAACTTCCCGATTCATTTAACAACTGCACCTCCTTAACCAGGCTATATCTGCTAAACATTTACCCTACCCCCGGAAGGAATTAAATGTTGATGCCGAAGTAGATTAAGATGTATTTTGCCGCTACATA
>NZ_JBNATZ010000159.1:0-5773 GCF_049701015.1 Desulfofundulus sp. | reverse complement strand
ACCGAAAGGAAACCTATGCGCATAACGTAAGAAGCTGCGGCAGAAGGCTGCAGAAGCGCATGAAACTCTCGCTTTGCTGTACCGTACCACCAGCCGGGTGCTCCAGGTGTACGGCTGGAAGGGACACAACGAACTGGCTCCGCTGGTGCATAAACTGCCTCTATGGGAGTACCTGCTGGACGCCCTATCCAGCCGGGACCAAAAAGTGGTGGAAGAAGCCTTGAAACACAAAGAAATCAGGCGCTGGGTTTTTTGACCCGGCGCTTTTGCTTTTTTCTGACGTTCTTTCATGGCTGAAAGCCGGGGTTCCACTGCGAAGGCCGCAGCGCAAACGGTTCTATGTTTCATGTGATAAAACCTGTCAAATGGTGATTGTCCGAAATAAGGATGACATTGCTCCAGCAAATCTAAAGGCCTTTATAAACTGTTGCTGGAAGCTGAGAACTAGAAATGGTATTTCATTGGAGGATTTTCTCTAATTATCTCGAAAAAATTGTAAGGAAACTTCTTCTGGTTGTCGTCACAGGCTGATTCTGATGCCTGGCGGTCTTTGTGGCTGCGATGACATAGGATGCATACAGGAACGCTTTATTTCAGGGGAGGGTAGGCTATTGCGTTAAGCTTGCTCAGGCTAAGGAAGGACCGTGCTATTACCGCTGTTTTTTCGAAACCAGCTTTCCGGAAGGGTGGTTGGGCGTTAGTCGTTGTTTAACGGCAGCGCCGGTATCTGTATAATGTTCAATTTCTTAGCTATTGTCATAAAGTAAGCTTGAGGAATGATATGTATCCTGTAAAAAATTGAAGAATGGACTTTAACCGGTTCCAATTAGAAAGTTCCTGTACCGGAGTGAAAAGGTATGGCACGGGCGAAGGATATTTTTACCTTTGCAATTGAATGGCAGGAGAAATTGCGGAACTGTAGATACGCCGGCGAGATATATTTAGACCCCAACCTTCTGGAACACCTGGCAAGGGAATTCAGCCAGTATATGGTTGTGGAAGACAGTCTTTATGAGATCGCTCTGGTGGTGCTGGCAGTTAACTGTGCATACCATTATTATGATGACCAGGGATTCTGGCCGCATTTTTGCCGGCTCTTGAAGATAGAAAATACGAGCGCCAAACAGGAACGGCTCGGTAGAATTATTGAAAAGCGGTTGGACCTGTTGGGACTGAAAAAAACTGAACGTGCCGGGCCTTTTCGGTATGTAGGGGCCATTCTTGAGCAGTGTGGGGTATCAAAGCGATATATAACTCCACTGGCCGGCATTATTAAACAGCTAAAAGGTTTCAGGTCCTGGAATACCCTGCTCACGATGGGGCAGGAGGAATTTCAAAAACGTGTAGACATGCTCAATTGTTCCCAGTATCTGAAAAATTTTTTGAAAGATCCTGCAGGGTGGAAATTTACAATTCAGGTCTGTCAGCTCCTCATGTTCTACGAACGAGGAGATCTAACGCTGGAGGATCTTGAGGAGTTGCCCGGTTACCAGCCCGGGTTCTGGGAGGAACTTCTGGTTCATTTTCATGATCTAAACCTGAGGCATACAAAACGCCGGATTCCGATTCCATTGATACCTCGACTGGTTTTTGTACCGGAGGAACGGTGCCTGGCCATACGTTTTCCCGGTCGGGACTATGCAGAGGGAGTTAAATTTCCAGCTATCTCGGACTTCTGGCGCTTCCCGCTGACCCTGTTGAAAACAGCCGGGGCCTGGTCGGATTATTACGCCGGCTCGATACCCGGTCCAGAAGGACGGCACGTCGAATGGATACTCCCCGGGTGGTTGCCCGATGGGTTGCCGGCTCTTTTTGACCCCGGGTACGGATTTGTTCAGCGTGGAAGGAAAGTCAGCCCGGGTGAATACTGGATGCTGGTTCCGGATGGTTACAACCCACCCTGCCGGGTGATTTCCGAACTGGGTCAGGTCCGGGTGCCCGGGAATATAAACTACCGGGCGTGCCGGGTATTCATAGAACCCGGAACTGCTATTCCCGGCTATGAATTGGAACCGGATACGGGTACAGATATTGCTCTAACCTGGGTTGAACCTGAAAAATTCAGGCTGTGGTGTGGGGAACCCTGGTCTGACGTATTTACAGGTTCATTACCGCCTCTGGCTGTTTCGGACTTTAAGCCTGTTGAGGAACTCAGGGTTGCCATTTTTTATACTGCAGGTTCTGTTTCCGGGCGAATCAGGAACAGACGGGAACTGGAGCAGGTTTTGAGAGAATTAAATGGTAGTGCTCCTGTGAACGGTCGTTTTTCCGTTTATGCTATAGGCAGGACAGGTAGACCCGAGGCTGGCTCTGTCCTGGCTGAAAAAGAATTTTACCTCCTGCCCCCGCTGAATATTAGATTTGCGTGCCGGCTGTATGCTTTCAACGAGGAACCTCCTGTTGAAATTGATGATTCATTTCTGGGGCGTCTGAATCTTGATGGATGTCGCCGTATTGATCGGAATGGTAGAAAGTGGATTATACCTGTAGACATCGATCGGGTTACCGGTACCATTGAATGCCAGAATCTGGTAGTAGGTCTCAATATACCGGTTTATCGAGCCCGTATGTATTTTGCTGACGGGAAGCCTGTTCGATATCTCCTCTTAACCGACCTGGAGCAGGAAACGATTTTTCTGTTAACCGGGTGCCCGGATTCCGAGGCCTGGCTCGGACTGTGGCAGCAACCTGCCAGAGAGATACCGGTGAAGTTTGATAGCGGCGGAATGGTGCGGATCTCTTCCGATCTGTTGCTGGAACTGCTCCGGGATTGCAGCCATTCAATCAACGAAGTGGTACTGCGTTCGGGTGACTATACAGTAAGTACCGGGTTGGTGGTATTTGATTTGGAATCTGTAATTGCCGATATTTGTGCGGGAGCAGCCTGCCGGGCCTGCGTATGTACGGCCGGGGACCTTATCAGAATTCTCGATATATGTTCAGAGCTATGTCGGGAGGTTACAACGGGAAAGTGCTATAACCTAAACCGTGTTCCCCGGTTTCATCCCTCCCTGGATGAATGGATATTCTCGCTTTTTGCCTGTGCCTGTGTCTTTGATAGGGTGAACATTTTATTATCCGGTAAAAAAGTTGACTGGACTGAACGGGTCGGGAACGAAAAATTATGCCTGCTGCTGGATTTTATTATCCGGGTTCAGAACGGCCGATGGGCCGGAGAGGGCCTGCCCGCTGGTAGTGAAGTACTTCCTCCTGTAGAGAGGTGGAAGAATGCACTGAAACAGTTTTTTATGACCCGCATAGCCGGGGAAGGAACAGCTGATCTTTCCGAATGGGCCAACGAGGTTCGCCATCACCGGAGCAAGTTTCGCAGCAGAATTGCTCTGATGACCGGGGGGTACAGTCTGACTGGCGCCTGGGTACGCTATCATCGTGGACTTTTTGAAAGTGCGCTTTCGCTGCTGAACAACATGGAAGAAGGTCCCCCTGTTCTCAGAGAACTGCGGGATTTTCTGTGTATTTTACTTCTTTTGCGTCTTGCCAGGATTGAAGCAGCAGGGCGGGCAGTTAAATCCTTACGGTTCGGCAGCAATCTGCAACCTGTTTTTTCGCTGCTGGAATACGTTGTAAAAATTTTAAACGGAGATACTGTGCCGGAACAGCAGTTTCAGGTGGAGTTCTTAACCCATTTACCATTGCGTGCAGAAGATAGGGTTTTTCTGGAAATAGCATCCAGGAACTGCAGGAATTCCGCGAACCTGGAGGTTGATCCGTTTGACAGTCAGGACTGGTTGTTACTCTGGTTTCTGATCAATTCGTGTTCCAATTCACAGCGAAAAATTAAACTGGCTGAAAAGTTACTCGGGCTCAGAGATAGAATTCCACCATCTCCAGAAAAAACAAAAATTATAGAACGTACAGCTCAGATATTCCAGGGGTGAAAAGTAAATGGATGAAACTTTGAAAGAGCTGGAAGTACTGGCGGCAAAATTTAAGGATAAAAAAAAGTTGAATTCTACAGACAGTGAGATTGCTCGGGAAAAACTACGTTTACTGCTTGAGAGTCCTGAATATTACAGCCGGGCCTGTCGGTTAATAGCAATACTTCCGGTTGATTGCTGTCAGGCAGTTCTTGATGCATGGAAAGAAAGTAGTTGTGAACAGAAGGAGAAAATTATACAAGTGCTGCTGGATGAACCGGAATTGAATGGCTCCGCAGGTTTTTATAGAAAGATTAAACTCGTTGCGACTTTCATCCCGGATGATTACTGGGTAGCACTGCGTTTATTGATTAACCTGTCAGGCTTTCTGACTGATGGCGGAACAAAAAGTCCGGGGAAGCTGTTTGTAAGACTCTTTCGGAAAGAGCTGATTGAAACGAGGAAACTGCTGGAAATACCTCTGGAAAAATATGATATTAGCGTCCGGCAGATATCCGGTATTGCCGCGATGGTACTTTCCGGTATGCAGGACGAACAGGGATCAGATATTGCCATGAAAACGGATTGTATAAACTGGCTTGGTCGTTGCCGTTGCAAAGCAGACCTGGGAGCAAAGCTGGTTGCAGAAATTGAAAATATTACAAAGAAGTGGCCTGAAGATTTGCAAAGGCAATGCCATAAACTGGGGTTAATCAAAACGATTTCCTACAGTGTCCGGACTGAAAAACATGTATTTACCGAATTGGGGGAAAAGGCAAGCCATAGATTGGTACATTTAGAAAAAATAAAAGAAAAATTACCGCCGGGTCATGATGCAAGCCCCGGTTCTTCGTCGGATATGCAAAAGACAACAGCTGGTACCTGTGTGGAATTGAACGTGCAGACCTGTATAGACTGGTTGACGCAGTACATAGCAACTCTGGAAAAGGAAAATGCGAGCCTGAAGGGAAAGCTGAACTCACTGGAAATAGAGTGCCAGCGGGAAAAAATGCGTAATAAGGAACAGGAGAAACAGCTGACGAATTTACTGGAAGTCCAAAATCAGCGGGAAACCCTGATTCAGGAACTGAACAGACAGATAACCGGGCTTGAAAATGAGAAGCAAGAGTTATTAAATACACTGCAGGAGGAAAGTTATGCCAGGAAAAAGGAGGTGGAGAGTCTCAAAAACAGGATTGAGCTGGAGTGCAACTATGTTCTTGAGGAGTTCAGAAACAGGTTAATGGACAGGCTATCCAGGCATTACAGAGGATATCTTGAGGCAATAGAGAAGCCGCCAACGATTCAACTTGCGGAATATCTGAAATTTTTGCTGGATAGAGTTTTTCGTGAATTAATCAATCAGGGAGTCAGGTTAAATGGTGATGAATAATGGATTTTGGGATTGATTTCGGTACAACTAACAGTGCCTGTGTGGGGATCGAAGATGGCAGCAGGGAAATAAGGTTTACAGACGGCTATGGTAACCCATTTCCATCCCTGGTTATTATCGATAGAGCCACCGGCCGGGTATACTGCGGTCGCGAAGCCTGGCGCAGGAGAGAGGAATTGAGGGAATCCTGCGAAGTAATTACTTCGGTCAAGACACTTCTTGACTCGGGAACGATCTGGAATATTGCTGGCCGGACCTGGACACCGGAAATGGTGGCAGCGCAGGTATTTCTCGCCCTGAAAGACAGAGTCAGGAAAAGAACAGGGGAAGATTTATTGAAAGAAGCTCTAGTGGCCATACCGGTAGGTTTTCCTGCCGGCAAACGGGTGGCGCTGCGGGAAGCCGCCCGACTTGCAGGGATTGAGATAAAAAGTTTTATCAGCGAACCGACCGCTGCTCTGTTCTGTCATTATAAGGAGGTAGGTCATTATACAAGAATAGG
>NZ_JBNATZ010000158.1:0-5805 GCF_049701015.1 Desulfofundulus sp. | reverse complement strand
CTGGATACGGCAGCACTCCTCCCTGCCGGTGATTATTCTGACCGCGAAAGGTGAGTTGCAGAGTAAGTTGCGCGGTTTCGATCTGGGCGCGGACGACTACATTGTGAAGCCTTTTGACCCGCTGGAACTGGTGGCCCGGGTGAGGGCAATCCTGCGGAGAACCGGGAACAAACCCGAGCGTATAGAACTGCCCGATATGGTTATAGATTTAAGCAGCTATGTAGTGAAAGTGTGTGGCGAGCGGGTGGATTTCACCCCCAGGGAGACTGAACTTTTATACTTCCTGGCCTCCCATCCCAACCGCGTCTTCACCCGCGAGTCTCTCCTGCGGCAACTGTGGGGTTTCAACTTTGAGGGCAACACCCGGACTGTGGATGTGCACATCAACCGGATCCGGGAGAAACTGGAGCCATTCTCATGCGCGTGGCGTATTAAAACCGTGTGGGGTGTGGGCTATAAATTTGTCCTGGAGGAAAAAGATGCGGAAGTGGAGCACTTTTCTTAAAACTTTCGTGCTCGGCCTGGGGATCGCGTTATTTACCACATTGGCCCTGAGCCTGGTTCTCTCCTCAATGCTTTTTAAATACTTTTACTCCAAATGCTATCAATTTTTGATCCGAAAACAGCCAGGTTGCCGTGAAATGTGAATGAAAATCCGCAAATTTTTATACAAGATGAAAAATTTAACTTCCAGACAAAGGCTTATGCTGGGTGGAGCCCTGGGCTTTGTACTTCTGGGTGCAGGGGCTTTTCTTTACTTTTTTTACCCCCAGTGGTTCGGAGTCAATGTCCGTTTAGGTATTATAACTGCAAGAAGAGTGCTGGTAGTGGCCCCACACCCGGATGATGAAACCCTGGGACCCGGTGCCATGATTGCCCGGGCAGTGAAACGGGGCATTCCCGTCAGGGTGGTTATGGTTACTTATGGCGATGGGTTTACCAAGGCAGCCCGGGCCTTCACCGGTAAGCGCACGCTCACACCCGGCGATTATAGGAAAATGGGGGAAGCCCGGCGGCTGGAAACTCTCCGGGCGATGAAGACGCTTGGTCTACCGGAGAAGGACGTCATTTTCCTGGGCTACCCGGATGGTGGGATGCGCCACCTCTGGGATAATTATTGGGATTATCATCACCTTTACACCGGCACAAACGGCAGCAACCGGGTGCCCTATGCCAGTGCCTGGCAGCCCGGAGCTCCTTACTGCGGTGAAAGCGTAGTTGACGCCCTGACGAAAATCATCGCAGACTTTAAACCTACGAACATCTATGTCCCCGACTCGGGAGATGAGCACCCCGATCACTGGGCCGTAAACGCCTTTGTCCTTTATACTCTGGCCAGAATGAATTATCAGGCCAAAATATATACTTACCTGGTGCACCGCAGCTACTGGCCGGAACCGCTCATGCCGGAACCCGGCAAACCCCTCCGTCCACCCAAAGAAATGGTGGGCATCGGTACCACCTGGACGGAAGTCCCCCTATCGCGGAATGAGATAAATTTAAAAACCAGGGCCATAGGCTGCTATGCCACCCAGATTAAGGCTATGGGACCTTTTTTGAGAGCCTTTATCAGAAGCACCGAGTTGTTCGGCACAAGTAAGATACCCGTGGTGCCTCACTACAGCGAATCGCTCTCCCTTTTTGAAAAAGAGGACCCCGTGTCACTGGTGCGGGACGCAAGGGCAAACAGCAGCTTTTACCGCCTCCTGTACCGGTTCGAAAGGATCCCCGACCTGTCTGCCGTGGGGATGCTGTTCCAGCGCGACCGCCTGTGGCTGGTCCTGCAAACCGTACAACCCATTACGTCGCGGGCAAAATACCGTTTGGACATGCGCTTTTTCTTCCCCGACGGGACGGTTAAGCGTCTGGATTACCTTATCACCAGCCGGCAGGTGAAGGTGATGACGCCGGCCGGGAACAACCTTAATCTGCCGCCACTACAGGTGGAAGGGGATGAAAACCACCGTTTCATTGCTGTCCCCAGCAGGGACCTTGAAAAGGCCCGCTTCGTCTTAATGGACGGTGAAGCCTATCTGGGTCATATCCTGTTTGATAAGACGGACTACCGTTTGTTTATGATTGCCCCTCCCGGTCAGCTATAGTTGCGAATAACCAATTCCGGGACCGGCCCGCGCTTATCGCCCCGGCAGTTGATGGCCCTTTTCGCGTAGACCACCTGTATGTCGTAGCACTTATAAAGCTCACGAATAAATGAGGTATCCGAATTGCTCAACATGACCAGGCAGCCCCTCCGGTCCAGCTCCCGAAACACTTCAGCTAGGCGCCGCTGGTCGTCTTCTCCAAACGCGTCAGGGGTATAGCTGGTGAAATTGGCCGTTTCCGACAGCGGGTGGTAGGGTGGGTCCAGATAAACAAAAGCTCCCGGCTCAGCATATTCCAGCACCCGACTGAAGTCGTCGCAGAGGATTTCCGCCTGCCGCAAAGCGTAGCTGACCAGGCGCAGGTTCGTCTCGTCTATTATTTTGGGATTTTTGTACCGTCCAAATGGTACGTTATGTTTCCCCTGGCTGTTAACCCGCCACAATCCGTTATATCCCGTCTTGTTAAGGTAAAGGAACCTGGAAGCCCGTTCCACGGGAGTAAGCTGCTCCGGTTCAAGGGCACGGATGCGGTAGTAATATTCCGCAGTATTTTCGTGCTTTTTCAAGTCCTGCAGGAGAGCTTCCAGGTCGTCCCGCACGACCAGGTAGAAATTGATTAACTCCTCGTTGCTGTCGATCAGGACCGCCCTGGGGGGTAGCAGGTGGAAGAAAACCGCCCCGCCGCCGACAAAAGGCTCAACGTAGAGGCCATACTCTCTTTGGGGAAACAATGGTTCGAATTGAGGTATGAGCTGGAATTTCCCCCCCGCCCACTTGACGGGGGGCCTGGGACCCCCTCCCCTTATCTGCGCAGGGTATGTCTCGTACAACAATCCACCCCCCTGTGCTAACTTATGCGAACAAAAAATTCGCCCTCG
This sequence comes from Desulfofundulus sp., assembly GCF_049701015.1. Taxonomy (NCBI): domain Bacteria; kingdom Bacillati; phylum Bacillota; class Clostridia; order Eubacteriales; family Peptococcaceae; genus Desulfofundulus; species Desulfofundulus sp. Next base: position 2,825 of record NZ_JBNATZ010000158.1, on the reverse strand, counting down.
AGGGGGCGAATTCCTGTCCTTTAGCGAATATTTCCAGGGATATTGTTCACATACCGCGGACGTCTATGACCTTTGCCTCCCCACCCCGGGGGCCACAAAAGGTTTCGATGTCTGGAAAAACCAGTACAGGGCAAGGTTAATCCTCTCGTTGTGAGCAATTAACTTCCGTTCTTCCAGCGTCGGCCACGGGCCGCGAGGCACGAATTCCCCGCAGACGTCCACACCAACCAGCCGGCGGCGTGCCACACACCAGCGCAAAAAAGTAAGTACCTCGCCCACCGGTAGCTCTCCCGCTCCCCAGTCGGTAGCTACTGTACTAAAAACATCTTTGTCTATACTGAGATAGATGTTGCCAGCGCTCAGCACTGCGTCCCAATAGCTCCTGTTGTTCCCGGCGCGGGGGAACATGGACCGCCATGCCTGAGCAGTCAATACTAACACTTTGGGCGGCAAACTCGCAGGCAGACTCACCGTCTTTTCGTCAATCCCGATTACCACCACCCGCCGCACCCCGGGAAGCTTTACCACTTCCCGAATCCAGGAACCGCAACTCACAAACCCTTTGGAAACGGAGAAATAGTCCAGGTGACGGTCGAAAATGAGTACATTCAGCGGCCCTTTTGCAGCCTGCCTGACAATCAGGGGCAGCGCCAGGTGATGAAAGGCGCCGCTGCCCATAAAAACGAAGTTGGCCGGGAAATTTTTCAGCCGTTCAGATACGACAGCCAGCGTCTCCAGTGAACTCATGCAACGGAGGCCGGGCATATCCAACCGTAACCGGCATTCCACGCGGCGAGCAAGACGTGGCTGCCAGACAAACGTCTCGTCTGTTTCCAGAAGCCCTACCCGCACGGTCCACCAGCTCCAACTGCAACGTAAAAGTGAATCAGTTTCTGGCTAACACCATGAGGTCGAATGTCACCCCGGACTGGCGCCGAGGAGATGCGAAAACGGTCAGGAGAAAAGCGCTTCTTCTTTTTCTGGTTACATTTTACACCAGCTTTAAAAGGGTTTCAAGTTAATACGTATAGAAGCCTTTACCTGTCTTGCGTCCAAGGTACCCGGCACGAACGAGCTTTCTTAACAGCGGGCAGGGACGATATTTGGCATCGCTGAATTCAGCGTACAGAGTTTCCATCACTGCCAGGCAGACATCGATGCCTATCATGTCCGCCAGGGCCAGGGGACCTATAGGGTGATTGGCGCCCAACTTCATGGCCGTGTCGATATCTTCGGCACTGGCCACACCTTCCATGAGGATATACGCGGCTTCATTGATCATGGGTACCAGCATGCGGTTCACAATAAACCCGGGCGCTTCATTAACAGCCACAGGAGTTTTACCCAATTTTTCCACCACAGCCCTGATGGTGGCAAAGGTTTCCTCGCTGGTAGCAGACCCCTTGATAACCTCCACCAGTTGCATGACAGGCGCAGGGTTAAAGAAGTGCATACCGATGACCTTTTCCGGCCGGGAAGTAGCAGCGGCCAGGGCACTAATACTTAAAGCCGAGGTGTTGCTGGCCAGAATGGCCTCTTTCTTTATGGTACGGTCCAGTTCCCGGAAAACGTTTATCTTTAATTCCAGGTTTTCAATAACCGCTTCTATAACCAGATCAACATCAGCACCGTCGCCCATATTGGTGGTAGTTTTTATTCGCCCCAGAATAGCTTCTTTGTCCGCAGCCGTTATCCTTCCCTTTTCCACTTGACGAGCCAGGTTTTTCTCAATTAGGAGCAGACCCCGTTGTACAAAACGATCTTCCACATCACATAAGATAACGGAAAACCCGGCCTGGGCAACCACCTGGGCTATACCCGACCCCATGGTGCCAGCTCCCAAAACCAATACCCTTTCCATGGTGCTTTTCCTCCCCTCTTTTATTTCTGCCTCTAGGCAAGCGCTTCAACGACTGTGGCCATGGCCGGGCCGCCACCCACGCACAAGGAGGCCACTCCATAGCGTCCGCCTCGACGGCGCAGTTCAGACAGAAGAGTGACGATAATCCGGACCCCGGTGCACCCCACCGGATGCCCCAGAGCAATGCCGGAACCGTTGGCATTTACACGTTCCATGTCCAGTTTTAATTCCCGGTTGACAGCCAGGAACTGAGCAGCGAAGGCTTCATTGATTTCAAAGTAATCGATGTCTTCCAACTGCAGTCCTGCGAACTTCAATGCCCTGGGAATGGCATAGGCCGGGCCGATGCCCATAATCTCGGGAGCCACACCAAAAGAAGCGGTAGCAATAATTTTTGCCAGGGGTTTTACGCCCAGCTCCCGGGCTTTCGATTCCGCCATCAAGATAAGTGCCGCCGCAGCGTCGTTGATCCCGCTGGCATTACCTGCCGTTACGGTTCCCCCTTCTTTGAATACAGGTCGGAGTTTTGAAAGAGCATCCAGGGAAGTGTCTGGCCGGGGATGTTCGTCGGTGTCTATCACCACACTTCCCTTCCTGGTCTTAACCTCTACGGGAATGATTTCCTCTTTAAACTTTCCTTCCCGGATGGCGGCTACGGCACGCTGGTGGCTTAACAGAGCCAGTTCGTCCTGTTCCTGGCGGGTGATACCGTATCGTTCCGCCAGATTCTCTGCGGTCACCCCCATATGATAACCGTGAAACGCATCATGCAGCGCATCGTATAGCAGGGCATCCTCTACGCGCCCTGGACCCATCCGGTATCCCGTCCGCACCCCCATGAGCAGGTAAGGTACCTGGGACATGCTTTCCATACCCACCGCCAGGCTGATACTGGATTTGCCGAGCATAATCTGCTGCGCTGCAATCTCCACCGCCCGCATTCCAGAGGCACATTGCTGTTCCA
>NZ_JBNATZ010000157.1:0-5839 GCF_049701015.1 Desulfofundulus sp. | reverse complement strand
ACCGGCCGCCTGTCCCCGACCACAGCCAGCGGCACGCCGTTCCTTGGCCCGTTCTCGGGCAGGTACTCGACATCCCGCGCCGGGTCGTACCTGAACGCCGCAGGGCTGCCACGTCGCGCCGCCAGCAGCGCGATCACCAGCGCGTCGAAACACAGCGGGTACTGCCGCGCCCTCAGCGGTACCAGCACGGGCGATATGACCTGTACCCGCACCACAAGGTTCCTGTAAACCACAACTGGCCCCCCTCTCTACCAGAAAAAGCCGGGGCCGCACGTGCAGCCCCGGCCCTGCACTACCTCCTGCCGCGCCCGCGGGCGCCGTTGTTCCTCTGGCGGACGCCCCTGCCGGCATGCTCCGCTATTGTGGCATCGTCGATGGCCAGCAGGTTGCTGCTGAAGTTCTCCAGGCTCTCCAAAATCTTGTCCTTGTTGTCCTCAACCCACTTCCAGAACTGGTTGGCCTTCGAGCCGTCGGCAAACGACCTGCCGTCCCTGAACCGCGCCTCCATGGCGCACGCGCCGTAACCCCGCCCGTGCAGGCCGCCCAGGTAGCCCCGCTCCAAAACCGTCTCCACGAAAGCGTGGAACGCCTTCTCCATCAGCCCGTCGTCCCCGTAGCCCGGCAGGAGGCTCAACCGCATGTGCAGCACCGACCCCGCCGGTATCGGGTCAATAAACGCAAAGATCATCGACTCACCTTTAAAGATCGACTTGAGCCTCCTGTACACCTCGTCGACAGCCTGCTCTTCTTCTTCGTTCACCGCAGGCGGCACCGCCCCGGCTGCCCCTTCCGGAACGCTCCCGGCAACGGCAGGTCCTCCCGGGTCACCCGCAGCGACAGCGCTCCGGGCCGCATCCCTCGAAACGTCCCCGCCGGCAGCGGCACCCCCGTCCGGTTTCGGAAGCGGAACACCGAGCACTTTCGCAAACTCCTCGAGGACTTCACCCCTCATCACGCTGCGCAGCTCCTCAAAACCGCCCGTGAGCAGCGCTTTCCTGACCTCTCCGTACTCCTTTTTCTCAAGCATCTCGCGCAGCTTCTCGCGCAGCGGGTCCTCGCCCAGCTCCGGCACAATCCGCCGCGTGTACCGGTGCCTGTCGCGATACGCACTACCAGCCTCCGCCAGGCCGACAAAGTCACTGTTAAACGGGCTCCCCATCATGGTAAACAGGCTGGCCGTCTCCTTGACCACGGGGTACGCGAACCCCACCGACAGCCTGCCCGGGAAAAAGACGCCCTTGTAGCTGCCGCCCAGCAGCCCGAAAAACGGCAGGTCGTCGTATACTTTCAGCCACTTCTCAACAGTGCACGAGTGCGACTCCCCGGAACCCGTGTGCCCGCCAGCAAACAGCAGGTACGCCACGTCCCGGCTGATTGTCTTAACCTCCTGCCCGGTACCGCCGTCTTTACCGCTGCCGCCGTTTACTTTAATCCCGCACAGGTCCAGCACCCTCTGCATGAATACGCGGCGGCTGCCCCCGCGCACCGACGCCCCGCTCACCACCGGTAAAGCCATGATCTCGTCCTGCCTGTCCTTCCGGCAGTAGACCTTTATCTTCCGCTGCACGGTGTAGTTCTGCCTGTCACCCTCGTCCTCCACAACTTCCCCAATGGAACCGTTAAAGATGGGCTCCAGTGCGATGACCTTCACAAAAATGTCCTGCGGACGGTACATGCTAGTTCTTCTCTCCTTTCGTAGTTTTTTTGCTGACCGCAGTCTTTTCACTGAAGAAATCCCTGATTATTGACGCCAGCAACTCTCTTTCCGAAACTGTCATGACCGATACTTCTCTGCCCGGGAAGCCAAACTGTTCCAACTCTCCCCGCCTCTTTTCACCGAGACTTTCATACCTGACCACAGCATTCTGTGACAGAACCACCCCTTTCTCAGCAAAAATTTTTCCCACAGCGGAAACCGCCCTGTATGCTGTATCGCGTAACAGCGGCAGCCGGACCGGGACCGGCCGCAGCAGCGCAGCGCGGAAAACCCAGACCTCTTCAACAGACATGTTCAGGGGAATGTAGTACAGAAAGTGCTTCCTCTTCAGGTCGGCGTCCTTTACAAAAACCCCAAAGGGCCTCCCCCGGGGGTCTATCTGGAGCAGGTCTTTCGGCGACTCCATGAAAACCAGCTCTGCGTCCGATACCCAGAACCCGTAGCTTTTGATAAAATAGTTCTCGTTCCGTGACCTGTTGCCGTTGTCGTTCACCGACGTCCCCAGCGCCACGTCCCTGCACGCCTGGCAAACGTACTCCCCATCGGGCAGGGCTACCACCCCTTCCTCCGTCCAGTTCTCACGGCCGCCGAAGACTTCTTCGTAACTTGAAACCTCTCCCACCAGGTCGCCCCCGCACACCCTGCACTGTCCGGCAGTCGTGGGTGTTAACGGGATCCCCTTCCAGTGACAACCCAAATACTGGACTACCGTGTTCACACCCACTGTCACCCCTTTCTAAAATATCAGTTCAGATCGCCGCGCCGAACCCGCAGCCCGTCTTGTGGCCGATACCCGCGACCTGGGCAAATACCCGCGCCTCCGGACCGCCGCCACTGACACGCACCGCCCCGCTGAACGCCAGCAGGTTGCGGTTCTTGTACTGGATCAGCTTCTTCCGCGGCGCCCCCACAAAGCTCAGGCCGACGTCTCCGGGCAGATCTCTGCCGGTGAAGTACCTGAACTTGTTCCGCATGGACAGGACGGCCAGCTCTTCAAACCCGCCGTCCGGGTCGGCGAACGTGTGGTCCTTCTTGATTATCAGCGCGCTCACCACCGGGAACACCGCCCGGTCGGGTAATACTTCAAACATTACCTGGACCACGCGGAACACGTCTCCATTAACTTCCACTTTCTTATTTCCCACGAACCTGTCAGCAAGTTTATCAACAGACTCGTCAAAGACGCTGGAGTACCGGAACGACCAGAAACCGTTCAGGCTCACCAGCCCGTCCTTCAAAAACAGCGGCTCTTCCGGCAGGAGAGAGTAGCTGAACGCGCTGTGCTTCGCTCCGTGCATCACACCCCCTATCCCGCCGCGGCCCAGCAGCGTGAAAATGACCCCCTGCCACTTGTCGCGCCAGTCATAACCAATTTTGCGCGGGCCGTGTAACCTCACCAGCAAGCGCCTGCCGTACACTGTCAAACGACCTCCTTTTCACCTCAAACTCTCACGTTGCACTCCCAGAGCCGGGTCCCGGGTGCCGCTTCCCTCAGCAAACGACAAGCCGCAAAAAAAACCTGGAGGAAGCGACAGCCCGTCGCCCGCACGTATGACGCAAAAACCTTCCACAACCGGTACCGACCGCCAGGCAAAACCTGTAGGCGAAAAACCCGCTGGAACACCCCCGTAAACGGCAGTTCTATGCGCACACCGTCCTTGCTGCTCTTGAAAGCGGCAAGGCGGTAATTACCGAGCAGCATCGTCACCCGCTTTTTTCCCATACGCACCCCACAGGAAAAAGGGAGCGCCCTGACCAGACCCCGAACAGCTGGCACCGCCAAAGCCCGGTACCGCTCGTCAAAGACCTGCTCGATGGCTTCTTCTAACGAGTACTGCACAGTACTCTCGCGCCACAAACAGCCAGACATAAAGACCTCCTCCGTTTTTCAAGCCCTCAAAAAAGAAAGTTCGGTTTCCACCGGCTGAGTTTTTCAGCTAAAACTTTAGAAAACAGGCAAACGGCTTTTTCAGCCTGAAGACCACACGGTACAGTCACTGCCGTCAAGAAGACTATAAATTCCGGATAGAAACAAAAATCGTCAATCAAGCAAGCTGTCCCAAAACGTTCTTTGTCGAGCGCTTTCCAGGCACTCCACAGCTCAGGCAACCCAAATATTGAAACCAGCCGCAGACCAACCCCCGATGCGATATCTGCCAATAGTTCCTCAACATTTTCCGGAAACATTTGTTTTTTACCAGGAAACGCTGTCCCAAGGAAAGAATGAACTGCTTCGTGCGCACCCACTGCCAGCATGACAGCTTCTACAGAAACACTGGCTTCTCGCGAAAACTCTTCCACCGCTCGCCTGTGGATTGCTATACGGTTTTCAACCGGATAATACTCACCAAGCAGCTTCTCAATTGGCAAAAAACCACCGCTCCTCTCCAGGACATCTCTAAATGGTACCGCATTAAACGCCGTCCTCCACGGATTCAAATCGTCAATATCCAGGGTACAGGCGAAAAACCGCGACATAGCGTCCTCCATAAAAAAGAAGTTATCAAACAACTTCGTCTTTAAAAAAGAAAATGGAGTTACCTCTTTTCTTTCCCCATTCAACCTCAACACCCCAAAATAGAAGGGAAGAGCTGCAGTCGAAAGTGCGCTACTCTTCAAACAAGTGTTGTTAAATTCAAGTTCGGCAAACAAACGAAATAGAGACGCAATACCACCTGCATTGTAAAAGCGCTCCTTTGTCTTTTCACTGAAGACGTTTTCTTTGTTTTCCATCTTATCCCCCACCTTCTTTCTTCCGCTTAAACCAGAAATTAAATGTTTTGTTTCAATCCCTTAAAGGTAGCAACTAAACTGTCCTCCGTTAGAGTAGTTGGCATTGTGTACTGGAGTTTCATTCCCTTAAAGGTAGCAACTAAACTCCCACTTATCCAACATAATCTCCGGAAAGCGCAAACGTTTCAATCCCTTAAAGGTAGCAACTAAACACAACATAACGGTAAACGAGTAAAATATAATTACTAGTGTTTCAATCCCTTAAAGATGGCAACTGAATCCGTCCCGCCATTTTTAGCCGAACCCATGCATAATGTTTCAATCCCTTAAAGATAGCAATTAAACATGTGACCAGCGGGGTCGCTTCGCCTCCATTTTCGTGTTTCAATCCCTCAAAGGTAGCAGCTAGACAATAGACTCGCAGGAAGTGCTGATCGGGTCTGATTAGTTTCAATCCCTCAAAGAAAGCAACTAAACAACGGCCCAGACTGCCGCCGCCCGGTCCGGATGGGGTGTTCCAATCCCTTAAAGGAAGTAACTAAACAATACCAACCAGTCAATCAATCTGTTGACAGTCAGTTCCAATCCCTTAAAGGAAGCAACTAAACTTGCCCCCCCGGGGGTCCAGGGATGACGTTCTCAGCAGATTCCAATCCCTTAAAGGAAGCAGCTAAACGCCTACGTCCTGCCGAACAGGGCCAGTTTTGTCCTGATTCCAATCCCTTAAAGGAAGCAATTAAACCCTCCGCCAAAAACTCGTTGGCCCGGCGCTCCACATCTTCATTCCAATCCCTTAAAGGAAGCAACTAAACGTTTGTACACGGCGGTCTCCCCGGCTTCCTGTTTCAATCCCTCAAGGAAAGCAACTAAACTTCCTTTCGTCCATTAAAACCACATCGGAACGCATCGTTTCAATCCCTTAAAGGAAGCAACTAAACCGGCCAACGACATGGCGTCTATTGGGCTTTGTTTCAATCCCTTGTTTCAATCCCTTGTTTCAATCCCTTGAAGGAAACAACTAAACCTCTCTTCGTCGGCCATTACCTCCCTTCGTCGGCGTGTTTCAATCCCTCAAAGGTAGCAACTAAACTATCCTGCATATTCTCCGCATACGTCAATGTAATAAAGTTTCAATCCCTCAAAGGTAGCAACTAAACTGGTCACCTACGAACCGAAGCAGGGGCCAAAACAGGGTTTCAATCCCTCAAAGGAAGCAACTAAACTTTTGAACTCACATCTACCGAATTTGCACGTCTATGTTTGTTTCAATCCCTCGAAGGCAGCAACTAAACCAAGCAGGTCCAGCCGGCGGTGTACACGCGGACGGAGTTTCAATCCCTCGAAGGTAGCAATTAAACGTATTATGCCAGCCTGGATGACTTTGTTAAG
>NZ_JBNATZ010000156.1:0-5867 GCF_049701015.1 Desulfofundulus sp. | reverse complement strand
CAGGCCGCATGCCTCCCGCAGGGCGGCTATCCCGGGCAGATCCACCACGGGCCACAGCATCAGCCCCTGTTTTACTAAGTACCTGTTCTCGTGCACCAGGGGCATCACATCACCCACAGTGGCCACAGCGGCCAGCACGATTAGCTCGGGGGGCACGGGCCTCTTGAGCCTGAGGGCCATCTCCTCTATCAGCTTGTACACCAGGCCGGCGGTACAGTAGTCTGTGAACTCCATGCGCCCCCTGTCATACCTGGGGTTGACGAAACAGTTGACCGGCGGGCGGCCGTAGAGCGGCTCGTGGTGGTCGACGACCGCCACGTCGATGCCTTTCTCCCGGGCCAGCCGGCAGGTCTCTGCGTTGTTGGTGCCACTGTCCACGGCGATGACCAGGGTCGCGCCCACCCGCGCGGCCTTCTCGACTGCCTCCCTGCCGAACCCGTACCCAGCCGCGCGGTCAGGGAGGTACCAGTCGACCGCCGCCCCGAGCTGTTCCAGCCACAGCACGAGCATGGCGGTGGCACAGATGCCGTCGGCGTCGTAGTCCCCCGAGACCAGTACTTTCCCTCTTCTGGCATGTGCGATAACCAGCGCCGCCGTCCCGGCGAGCTCCGGGATGGCCGACGGGACGGTCGTCCTGCAGGCAACAGCGAACTCATAGGCCTCTTTCGCGGAAGGGAAGCGGCCCGCCAGCACCCTGCTCAACAGCCTGCCCAGCCCGAGTGCCGCGAGCTCCTCCGGCTCGAAGTTTGCCCTGTTGAGCCGCCAGATGGGGTCCTGCACTATGTTATCCCCCCAGTATGGTTCCTTTGAAGGTCTGCTCGCCTGCCGCTTCGTGTATCGCCTTCAGCACGACGACAGTCGACTGCGGCAGCCTGGTGCCCCTGTCTGCGAGATAGGCGGTGCGCACAGCGGGCGAGGTCTGCACAACGTACCACGGCTCGGGCTCTTCCCCCACGTACACCCTGAATTCTGCCGAACAGGTACCGGTGGCGCAGAAGCCGATGAAATACCTGACGCCGTCGGACACCCAGCGACAGACCTCCTGTTCGGTGTTGGGCGGTATCAGGACGCCCGTATTGTTCCTCGCTAGCATACGGTCTCCCGCCTGCCTGTCAGCTTCTTCCTGGCCCCCGCCCTTATCCCCCGCACCCTGGCGCTGCTGAAGCCATATTCTTCACCTATCTCCGCATCCTTCCATCCCCTATCATAGTACAACACCAGGATCCTCCTTTCAAGGGGCGACAGCCCCGCGAACACTTCCGAGCACGTGTCGCCGTTAATCCAGTTCTCATCCAGCGGCGTGTCCCCTTCGTCGACCAGCATCAAGAGCGGCTCGTCCACCTCGATCTGGTCGAACAGGTCTTTCTCGTCTTCAAACTCCTCGGGGTCCACCGTGTTCCAGTTCCGTGCGGTCATGGACACCGGGTCGTCTCACCGTTACTGTTTTACCGACCAGGGCCACCGGTACCGAATAACGGTTCCGGTCAAACTTAACCAGGCTCAAGCTATCCACCTCTGCCGTTCTGGTCCGGGCGTAGTCGAACTCCCTGGCCGGCAGGGGGATCAGGTGCTGTTGTTCCAGGGTAAGCGCTTCTTTGACCGTAGTGGGGCGATATTGCAGGTGCTTGTCCTGGTATTTCAGGCATCTTTTGTCCAGTTCGGCCTGCAACTCTTCTATGGCGTTAACATTTGGCACTGGAACGAAGATGTTCCGGCGAATGTAACCGACCAGCCCTTCGACCAGGCCTTTTTCATGGGCTGCTCTGGGGTTCAAAAGTCCGCTTGAAAGACATAGTGCTGCGCAGGGCCAGAAAGTCCTTCTGCAGGCTCTGAACATATTTCCCCCAGCCGTCTTTTACTGCCGTTTTAAGATTGTCGTATATCAGCCGCTTTGATACACCGCCGAAAAAGTTGAAGGCTAAAACATGGCCGGCCAGAAAATTGTCGCTGCTCTGGTTGGGAAAAACAGCCACATAGGGCGCACAGCTATAACAGAGCCGGAAACAGAAGATGTTTACACGTATCCTCTCACCATTCACAATGACCACTGCCTGCCCCCAGTCCACCTGGGTCGCTTCGCCAGGGTCGAATTCTAAAGGTATATACGCCTGCAGATTTTTCGGTCGTAATTCCCGAACCAGATTCCAACCACTCTTTAACGGTCTCTCTAATGGGGTCGGTAACCGGGCATTTACCCTGCCGGGGTTTCCTTTCCCAGGGTACATTTTCACCGTTACAGTAACGCTTGACAGTATTGCGGGATACGCCCTGTCTTGTTGCAATTTCTCTTTTAGAAAGTTTTTCCACGGCATAAAGGTACCTGATTTGTTCGTAAAGATTAGTTTCAATCACTTCCCTTCTCCCCCCCAAACCCGGATGAATGTACATCCAGTATAGGGGATCGTTGAAGGAAGTGGATCAGTTTTAGAGTAGCAATTTCGCCAAAGTCGAGCAGTTTCACAGTATCATTTTGTCTACCACGGCTCCCAGGGTGGATCAGTTTGACAATGTCACAGGGGCTAAAAATAGTAGCAAACACAGCGGACGGGGCGGTTCTGCTCGTCGTACTCGATGGAGATATCCACGTTGCAGTCACCGAGCTGGGAGTTGAGCCTGTGAGCCAGGGAAGTGTAACCCCCGGCCGCCGAGACCTCAGCGGCCGTGGTCTCTCCAGGATGAACCTGACCCTCTCGCCCCCGCCGAGCGGGTCGTTGAAGGTGACCGTGTACTCGTCGGTTTCCAGGTAGTCATTATCGGGACCGGGTTCGTACAGGAGGCCGTTGACGTAGACGCGCAGCCTGCCCTGGCCTGCGGGATAGGGGTAGGACAGGTGGAACTGCGTCTGCCCTGCAGCGGCGGTAAAGGTTTCGGCAAAACCCACCCCGGGGACCAGGTTTTCGCATATGAAGTGGACGTTGCGGCCGGCGGGCAGGGGGTAGTTAAAAGTGACCGTGTGCCCGTCGGTCTCCACGTAGTCAGCATCCGCTCCCCCTGTCATGAGCAGGCCGTCCACAAAGACACGGAGCTTGTCCTGTCCCACAGGATAAAGGTGCTGGAGGGTGAAGGCCTGCTGGCCCTCGGTGGAAACGTAAGCCTCGCTGAAGGTGAAGCCGTTAATAGCGGCGTCCAGGGAATCCAGGCGCGAGTCGAGAGTGGGATGGCTGTCGCGGGCGGCTACGACCTCTCCCTCGATGGCATCGAGCCGCTCGCCGAGGGAAGGGTATGTACCACGGGCGCCGTAGACCTCCCCTGTGGCACCGCTCCTCTGCAGGAAGGGCCGCAGGTCGGTCGTGGTGACATCGGACACGGACTGGCCGGTGGTCACGGTGCCCAGCAGGAGCTTGTCGGCGTCCTGGAGCACCTGCTCGCCCGCTGCAAGCTCCCCGCTCTTCGTCAGGTATATGTAGTAGGTAGTTTGGGGCTGCGGCTGGTATATGGGAACCACCAGGCTGCTGTGCGACAGCACCGGTACATCGTCTATAAACGCCAGGCCGGGGCCGACTTCCACAACAAGAGAGTCGCCGTCCGGACGGGCAGAGCTAATCCTGTAGTCGGACAGGAAATCATCCAGGCGCTTCTTGAGCGTGGGATAATCCCCGCGGGCGTCGCTTACTTCCTGTACAACACTATCGAGGCGTGGGCTGTTCAACTGGAAGTCGGATATCCTGCGCATCGAATACACCCCGGGTCGACAGATGGACAGAAGTCCTCACCTGCATATAGTACCGGCCGCCGGCACAAACAGGGCGGCAGGTGTTGTTCTGCGAGGAAGATCGTGGTATCATGGTGAAAAGCAAAGATATCCAGAGAAAGGAGCGTCTTCATGAGGAAAATCCTGAGTTTAGTGCTCGCCCTCCTGCTTTTGCTGCCGGCATTGCCGGCCCGCGCGGATTCCGCCGGCTCCCAGGAGCCCAGGACGGTCTACAAGGGATTTGTCAAGCCGCTGAGGGTGGCCCTGGGGGACGATGGCGCCATCTACGTCCTGGACGGTATGGTACTCAAGAAGTGCAAAGCCGGGCAGGTGACGGTGGTGGCCGACATGCTGGCAAGCAGGGAGTACTTCGCCAAATACGGCCTGGGGGAAATAGAGGATCTGTATACCTTCAGGCCGGGGACGATGGTATATGCCGGTGGAGCACTTTTCATTACCGGTCTGATGGTGGACAGGTACCTGCCGCCCAGGCCGTATTTCCAGAGCCAGTACGAGCTCGGCGAGCCATACACCGTAACGGTCAAGATCACCGACCATTTCGAGCCTGTGCTCGTCGAAAAGAGCTATGTAACCCTAAACATCGATTCGGACGAACTCCGCGGACTGATGCTGAACGACCCCAGTTATACAGACCACTGGATGTACCAGGACTATACGGCTCGCTTCAGGAACCTGTACATCCCCAACCTGGTCCCGGCGCCGGATGGCAATATGTATGTCCTGAAGCCGACAGCCCGCGAAAGCGTGCCGACCATCTCCTTAGTGCCGGGCGATGACGGCAACCTGCATACCGGGTTCCGGGTCCGCATGACCCATGGCGGCGGTTGCTGGGGCTTATACAAGCTCTACCCCGACGGCCACCAGGAATTCCTGGAGGAAGCGGAATACTCATACCCGGTGGACACCAGGCCGGAGAAGCATTTTATCAACGACTTCATCGACACCTCAAACAAGTACCTGCGCGAGATGAATGACCCCGACCCGGACAACGACACCATATATGCCCTGCCGTCGCACGAAGACCCCGAAACGTCCGTCATAGCGTGCAACGAGAGCTACCTGTGGAAGTACAACTTCAAAGAGCACACCTACCAGCAGGTGGAATTCATCCCTGGTAACGAGATGCCCAGCGGCAACGGGATGTCACTCATGCCGGACCACGTTTACTCCCCCACCATGCCGCGGGCGACCAAAACCCTGGGCGTGTTCTTCCTGTCAGGCGGCGAATACGGCAACGCCTGGCGGCTGTACGCCGACCGCTACTACCAGGACCTGGGCAACCTGACGCTCTTCGGCCCGGCCAAAGTCACTGACTGGACAATTAACGAGGATACCAGGACCATCTACCAGCTCCTGGACGACGGCCGGCTGGTGGCTGCTGACTTCAGCAAGTACGTGCAGTATGCCCCGGGCCAGAAGCCGGGACAGCAGGGGAGCGGCGTGGAGTTTGAGATGCCCGGTGACACCTTCAAGGTCATGTCCGACCAGAACAGGCAGACTATATACGGGGTCAAGGGCCCCAGGGGGCCGTACAAGAAGGACGGCGTCCTCTATGTGCCCATCGACCCGGTGGCCTATATACTCAACATAAGCGTACACGAGGACAGCATGGTCCAGGCCGCGGGCAACATATATGCCATCAGGCTGAGCAACCCCAGGTTCGGCTCCTCGCGGTATATCAAGGTGTATGTGGATAAAAAGGGGGACGTGATACAAAAGCATGCCTCGCTGGACGAGCTGATGAACGCAATCTACGAGCTGACCGGTATGCGCTACAAGGTCAGGTACGATGTCACCACCAACACGCTCTACATCCAGCCCGAGGTCGGGTCGATGCAGCTATTTGAAGGATGGTGGAGATAAATGGACTTCCCGTGGCATGTCGTGGTCATACTCCTGGGCGGCGTGCTCCTGGCCGCCGCCCTCGGGAGCAAGGAAGTATTCACACTGCTCTACCGGCTGTTCCTGCTCTTCCGGATGCTGGTGCTCATGCCGCTGACCGTAATAGCCGTAGCCCTTACCATACGCCACTTCCAGCTGATTAGGGGCAGCATCGGCCTGGCCCACCTGGTCATAGGGTTCATCGTCTACATGGTCATGGTCTTCATCCTGGACGGCTTCCTGGAGCGGCTAGCCGAAAAGCACGGCGTTAAGT
>NZ_JBNATZ010000155.1:0-5902 GCF_049701015.1 Desulfofundulus sp. | reverse complement strand
CAGCCAGAAGATCGCACGGAATGTAGTAGATCTTTTGAAGAGGGGGGGAGTAAGCTTTGGTGTCATTGGTATAGAGGAAAGTTGCTGTGGTGAGACGGTTCGCAAGATTGGGGATGAGGAATTATTCCAAAAACTTGCTGAGTCCAATATCAACCTTTTTAAAGAAAAGGGAGTCAAAAAGATAATCACCACTTCGCCTCATTGCCTGTACACCTTCAAGAATGAGTATCCTGACCTGGGTGGGGAATTTGAAGTGGTACACTATACCCAGATTCTGGCTGATCTGGTTCGGGAGGGTAAATTGCCTCTTAACGTTCCGCTGGATAAGAAAGTTGCCTATCACGACCCGTGTTACCTGGGGCGACATAACGATATTTTCGAAGCACCACGCGCTTTAATTAAGGCCATACCCGGTGTGGACCTTGTCGAACTTGGTCGGGCAAGGGAAAGAAGCCTCTGCTGTGCCGGTGGCGGTGGCCGGTTGTGGGCCGAGGTGCCCAGGGGAGAACGCTTTGGTGAGTTAAGAGTTATGGACGCCGAGGAGCGGGGGGCAAATATTCTCGCGACAGCGTGTCCCTACTGTGTAATAATGCTTGAAGCGGATTGCCTGGCTTTGGATAAACAGGAAACAATCAAGGTAATGGAAATTTCTGAGCTCCTCGCTGCGTCAATAGGGAGGGAGAGCTAATTGACAAAGGTAAACCCTCATTTTGCGAAAAAACTCCAGAAGTTCGGAGCGAAAACTGTATTCCAGTGCTTCAGTTGCGGAACCTGTACGGCAGTTTGTTCTCTGGCATCAGACGACCAACAGTTCCCGCGCAGGTTTGTGCGCTATGTGCAGTTGGGACTTGAAGACAAGATCAACCATTCAGTGGAACCGTGGCTGTGTTACTACTGCGGTGATTGCCAGAAAAACTGTCCGAGGAAAGCCGACCCGGGCGAGCTGATGATGGCCCTGCGGCGGTACCTGACATCCATTTACGATTGGACTGGTTTGTCAGTAAGGCTTTACACCTCCAAGGTATGGGAGATCATTTCAGTTATCGTACTGTTTTTAGCCACTCTTGCGGTCGTCTATGCCCTGCACGGACCGATTGTTCTTGACCATACGGAACTTGAAACCTTTGCGCCACGGCATATTGTCGACCCGGCAGGTTGGATTTTTGGCGGTGTTCTGTCCATAATTCTTTTGAGTAACATATACCGGATGTACCGGTTTATTATGGGCGACCAGAAGGTAAAAATTCCTGCATCATTATATGTTCAAGAGCTCGCCACTCTGATTTATCATTTTGCAACTCAGCGCAGGTTCGGCCTTTGCAAAGACAACCGCAGGTGGATTAAGCACTGGCTTTTGATGTCGGGGTATGCGGTGGCTTTTATTCTGGTAAATGCCTTTTCAAAATGGTTCCTGACCAATGAATTCCTTTCCATTTTCCATCCCGTAAGGCTTCTGGGGTATTATGCTACCATAGCGTTACTGTATGTTACCACAGAATCAATTGTCAGCAGGTTAAAGAAGAGTGAGCCGATTCACCAGTATTCCCATTCAACGGACTGGATGTTTTTAATCCTGCTCTGGCTGACAGCTTTTACGGGATTACTGGTCCATGTATTTAAGTATTTGGACCTGCCGTTGCCCACATACTATACGTTTGCTATTCACCTTGCTTTTACCGTACCGTTGTTAGCTCTGGAGGTGCCCTTTACCAAGTGGGCCCACCTTGCCTACCGTCCATTTGCCCTTTACTTTGTGCGCTTGAGGGAAAGGGCGTTGGAAATACAAAGAGCTGACGGTGGGTTATCCAGCGTTGAAATCAGCGGTTAGGTAAAGCAACGGGGTTGAGCTCGCAAGTGAGAAAAGGACCCGGGGAAAGGGTCCTTTTTTATGTCTTTTAATAATACGCCCACCCGGAGTTCCCGGGCGGGCCTTAGTAGGTGGTGAACAATTATTTATTTTCTCCACCATCACCAACTTTTGCTCCCCTGAGTTCGGGATTGGCCAGGTAGGAAACGACAGCAACAAGGATGCCTATAATGATATCATTCCACATGGCATTAACTACTCTAGAATAACCCAGTACGAAGGGAGCAATGATTAGCCAGATACCAATGACGATTCCAAGCCAGCCGTATCTGTTCACCGGTTTTTCACCTCCTACAGCTAAAATGTTTTATTCAGTGTTATTTTAACCGTTACCATTTTTTTTAAACATGGAGGCCTTCAGGATTCAACTGAAATATCAGCCAGATCCAGCCAGCATAAGCAGGAGATGGCAGCTTTAAAAAGAATAATTATAAATGGTAAAAATGGCCTGGAGGTTGATGAAATTGCTGCAACGTTATTGCGAACTTATGGAAGAATTAAGTGTGCTGGAACAGAGCCTGCTTGCTGATTTATCTACTGATGAAATTATGCGCTATCTTAATTTGCGCAGGGAGCAAGAAGAGTTATCGGGGGAACTCGGGAACCTGGTTTTAGATGCCCTGTTGCACCTGCAGGATCTGTCAAACAGGATTACCGAAGAACTGGTTGATCTGTCTGGTTTAATGAAAAATACCGGGGGCCATGGAGGGAATCGGGGAAATTATCTCCCCAGGTTCGCTCGTGTGGTCGGAGCTCTTGAAACTGAGATGGAGAGGATCCTGGCGGATTGCCGTCAGTTGCGCTACGAGCTTTTGTGGGGTGAGGAAAAAGAAATCAATAAGGAAAGCGTGCTTAGAAGGGAACAGGTACAGGAAGAAATTGTCGTTTGCCGTGGTGAAGACGGGCAGGATAGCAAAAAGCAGGGAACACAGGAAGAGAAATATGATACGGTTGCGGGAGAGGTAGCCTGTACCCTTGAGGTGGCTCAATCCCGTGAAACTTTTCCGCCTGGTGGTTTGAGCCAGAATGACGGTGGATATACAGAAGGGGAGACTGGTAAAAACATCAAATCGAATCCACTCTCCCCTGAAACAGTAAAAAAAATAGAAACTGTTCTTCGACCCAGGGAGGTTATGGAAATAAAACCTCTCATAGAAAATCAGGTGCTCTTTAATGAATTGAAAATTGCCTCTGCAGGGGAGGGTAAAATGCGCAACGGTAAGTCTCAAAAGGGGCGAAATCGACGTTAATTTACCCTCTCTACGGGGGTTGGTATGATGTGCACCCCACGGGAATAGACGTGCGGGTGCTTAATTATCATCCTGTTCCGGTGGTACCTGTTCAATGGGCCGTAAGAAAGTAACTTTATTTCTCCGGCCGGGTCTTTTGACCGGGAGTTCCTCCTCAGTTATTTCCAGGTAAAAAACCTTCTCCGGATAGCATAGTACGGTTACCACGCCCCGTTCAGGTTCGGTCAGCCAGATCCCTTTAAATTCCAACATTTCGCCCATTAAATCTACGTTTACCTTTTTCGGTCCTTCCAAAACTTCCAGTTCCCATCCCTGAATGCTTACCACAACTGTTCTTTGTGGATGAGTTACTTCCATGTGCCGACAACCTCCTTCGCACCGGTGGCCAGTCCTGCGGCCTAACCATCAGTATACCATATCCCGTATTGTTGGTAAAATTTTTTCACTAGAAAAGCCTCTGTCCGGTCGACAGAGGCTTCGAAATTAACAGGGTTTATTGCATTTGCTGGAGTCGACGAACTCTTTCCGCAATGGGTGGGTGGGTACTGAAGAGACGTGCAAAAGATTCAGCTGACAGAGGGTTAACAATAAACAGGTGTGAGGTTGCCGGATTCACCTGCATCGGTATGTGGCGGGCCGCCCGCTCCAGCTTGAGCAAGGCACTGGCCAGCCCGTGTGGAGAACCTGCCAGCCGGGCTCCAGTTGCATCGGCCTCAAACTCCCGGGTACGGGAGATGGCCAGCTGGATAAGCGTGGCTGCGAGGGGGGCCAGGATGATCATGGCCAGGGATCCTATTAGCCCCAGAGGGTTTCCTCCTTCCTCGTCGTCACGGCCCCCAAAGATCAACCCCCACTGAAGGGCGTTTGCAATCATTGTAATCGCCCCAGCCAGAGCTGCGGCAAGGGTACCTACCAGCACATCCCTGTTTTTAATGTGGGCTATTTCGTGAGCCAGTACACCTTCTACTTCCGAACGGTTGAGAATTTGCAACAGGCCATCAGTGACTGCCACTGCAGCATTGGCCGGATTTCTCCCTGTTGCAAACGCGTTGGGTTGGGGCGAAGGAGTACGGTATACCCGGGGCATGGGTATACCCGCCCGTTGTGCGAGATTGCGAATCAAGGCGTACAGCTCTGGTGCTTCATGTTCGGCCAGGGGCTGTGACCCTGTCATAGCGATGGCAATTTTATCGCTGAAATAGTAACCGAAAAAGTTCATACAAAGGGCAATAAGAAAAAACATGAAAGCCCCCGAACTACCGGCCACCGCTTTCCCAATCAATACCAGTAAAACTGTGAGCAGACCCATCAATAGCCAGGCTCTAAGGTTATTCATAAGCTGCCCTCCTTTCAAAAATAAACCCGCTCTTGCAGGGACGGGATTATGAACAGCCTGCGAAGTCGGAACTTGGGAGTCAGGAACCTTTTAAGAGCTGAATTTTCGATGATAACGGAAGCGACTTTCTGGTTTTGTATAACCCTCCTTCACGAGTATACCTGTTAAATTATATTTCCATGCATAATGGCGGTTTGCCATTTTTATTATCTCCTGTCACTCATTATATTGTAATCAACCATTGAAGGCAATAGAGAAGGAGACGCGAAAAAAATCGGAACGGTTTGGGCAGTTGACGGGAAAAATCTTTTGGGGTAAAATAACTTCAGCAGGTTTATAACTGAAAGGGATTTTGATGGACGGTAAACAGGATTAGTAGCCCAAAATATGATGAAGAAAAAGCCCTCAAATCCTTGAAAATAAAGGGGTTTCATGCCGGAGTGGCGGAACAGGCAGACGCACGGGACTTAAAATCCCGGGGGTGTTATGCACCCGTACCGGTTCAAGTCCGGTCTCCGGCACCATTGGGTTGTGCCTTGTGGTTCTTGCACCCGGGTTATAAACACAGTATAGAACACTGTAAGATTACCAGGACATGAGACCACCCTTTTGGGTTTAGAAACTGCCCAAAAGGGTGTCTTTTTTCCTGGTCCCTCCGGGTTAGGTGCTGAGGTGGAAGGTTCAATCCCGGCTCCCTGCTCGAGCGGTTCTCCGGTGTATTCTAAATAAGACACTGAAAAGAGTTGGCACATGGCAAATGGCGGTAAATGGTGCATATGATGTGTCCAGTCCTCAAAATCAACCTTGTGTCTGGTGGTGAATACAATTACATAAGGCTGTGGTAAAAATTATCCCGGTCAGAAGATAACAGGAGTGAGCAGGAGGGCTTCAGGATTAAGGAGGTGTGTTTCCCGCTCCCAGTTGAGCCGGGGGATTCTATGGTGATTGTGTTAGATCTGGGTCATGGAGGTCAGGATCCCGGGGCGGTTGGTTTTGGCCTTCAAGAAAAAGATGTCGTGTTGGCTCTGGGGAAATATGTTCTATCCTTTTTAGAGGATTATGAGGTCAAGGTTGTCCCTACCCGTACCAGTGATATCAATGTCTCCCTGGATGAACGGGCAAACCTTGCCAACCAGCAAAACGCTGACTTCTTTTGTTCCCTGCATGTTAATTCAGGCGGAGGGAGCGGTTTTGAGAGTTATATTCATCCCGACGCCTCACAGCAAACCCAATCATTAGCAGCTGCCCTGCACCGGGAAATAGCCAAATTTTACCTTGAACGGGGCTTCCCTGACCGGGGGTTGAAGAAGGCTAATTTTGCCGTCTTAAGGAAGACAAAGATGCCGGCTGTGCTTCTCGAAAATCTTTTTATAGATAATCCTCGGGATGCCGCCTTTCTTGCGGACTCCTCATTTCTAAGGGATCTGGCACTTGCCATTACAGGAGGCC
>NZ_JBNATZ010000154.1:0-6000 GCF_049701015.1 Desulfofundulus sp. | reverse complement strand
ACCCATTTTAATGGTATCCCCGGGAGCCAACACCTTGCTATTTACCCGCACTCCGTTAACATAAACACCATTAGTGCTCCCCAGATCGGTAATCACATACTCGCCACCCCGGTATTGCAACTGGGCATGACGACGTGATACGCTACCATCGCTTAAAACCACATCACAGGTATCACGCCGACCAATGACCATAGTTGAGGGTTGTAAGGGGAAAACCTTCCCTTCCTGGGGACCGGCCTTAACTACCAGGCGCGCCTTATGCCCTGTAGAAAATACCGGTACGGGTGCAGTGTGCCGGATCGGCTGATACTCCAGAGTATCTTCAAATTCTCCTTCCCTGCTTCCAGCCGGGAGAGCTTCCTCTGTACCAGCAACATTAACCGCTTCCCCAAAAAATCCTTCAATCCGCATTTGCCCTTCCGGTACTGCCGTGTCCTCCCGTATTTCTACCCTGGGAGGAGCAACAAGAGTAAAGTTTTTTTCTTGTGCTTTCCGGGACAGGTAATCCTGCAACTCACCGGCCAAAAGTGGGGCTATCGAAGAAACCGTACGGTAATCTTCCGGGTGTAAATAAATTATAAACTCATTGGGTACATAAACCCTACTGATGCTAACCCGTTTCCGCTCCCGCATTTCCCGCGCCAGTCTCTTGGCCATCTCCAAAGGCTGAACCCGGCCTTTAAATTTATCCCGGAAGAAACCCTCAATGTATTTTTCTAAACTACCTTCCAAACCGGAAAAGAGACCCATGGGCTCCCTCCCTTACCCACTCAAACCCAGGACCCGACGGCGCAGTTGCCCGCAAGCGGCATCAATATCACCGCCCAGTTCCCGTCGAACCGTTACTGAAAGGCCGGCTTTTTCGAGCAACCTCTTGAAACGTTGTATACGTGCTGCAGGAGCACGGGCAAAATCTCTTCCATGCACAGGATTCGCCGGGATCAGGTTGATATGGCAAAGTAATCCTCTCACCAGCCGGGCCAAATCGAAAGCACAGCGGGCACTATCGTTAACCCCGGCCAGAAGAGCATATTCAAAGGTAATGCGCCGGCCGGTAAGTTTTATGTATTCCCGGCAGGCAGGTATGAGCTCTCCCAGGGGGTAACGCCGGTTAATGGGGACCAGACGGTTACGAAGTTCATCGCTGGGAGCGTGAAGGGATACTGCCAGCGTCAGGGGTAGACGCATCCGGGCCAGCTTTAAAATCCCTGGCACTACCCCACAGGTTGAGAGGGTTATATGCCTGTATCCAATGTGCAGCCCGTAAGTTGCGGTAAGGTGTCCCAGAAAAATCATGACGTGATCGAAGTTATCCAGAGGTTCCCCGGAACCCATCATTACCACATGAGTGATCCTCTCACCAACGTCGGACTGCATGGCCAGAACCTGATCGTACATTTCTCCAGGTGAAAGATTGCGAATGAGCCCACCAATGGTGGAAGCACAAAAACGGCAACCCATACGGCATCCCACCTGGGTGGAAATACAGGCGGTACGGCCGTATGCATGGCGCATGAATACACTTTCCACAGCCTGGCCGTCAGCCAGGCCAAAGAGGTATTTAACAGTATCCCCCCGGAGGGAAACTTTCTTCTGTACAAGTCTCAAACCGCGTAAAATTGTCATCTCCTCAAGCTTAATCCTCAAATCTTTCGGGAGATCCGTCATTTCATCCCAGGACAAACTACCCCGCTGAAAAAGCCAGCGTGCCAGTTGCAGGGCCCTGTAAGGTGGTTCGCCCAGCTCACCTAAAAAGTCCTTAAGCTGGCTAAGGGTGAGGTCCTTTAAATTAACCATGGCCTTCTTCCCCGTTTCAGCAACATTATCTAACATTATTATACCATATACTTAACAAAAAATTTTCAGTTCCTGGAGGCCTTACTATGAAACGCCAATTGAACGGAAAAGCATCCTTGAGCAGACCACCATTCATGGACAAGCCCTCTTGCGCAAGCGGGCTATGAAGAAACCGTCCATTCCATGCCGGTGCGGCAAAAGCTGAATATACCCCCGGGCTAATGTCCCCTGTTTATCCAAACCGGCAGGCAAAATACCGGTAAGATCTTCCAAATGAAATTCCGGGTGGCGGCTCAGGAAGTCTTCCACCTGCCCGAGATTTTCTTCTCTGGTTACGGTACAGGTACTGTATACCATTACCCCACCCGGTTTCAAGCAGCGGGCTGCCCCTTCCAGTATCTCTTTTTGCAAGCATGCCATTTCCTTAATGGAATCCTCGGTTTTTCGCCAGCGAGCATCGGGCCGCCGACGAAGCACCCCCAACCCGGAGCAGGGAACATCCAGGAGGATAAAATCAGCCCATTGATGCAGGTCCTGGTCAGGGTAACGGGCATCCGCCAGCACTGGTTGAACACAGGTCACCCCCAACCGGCTGCAGTTTTCAGCAATTAACTTTATTTTATGAGGGTGGATATCCAGGGCAATTATTTTCCCCCGATCCTCCATCAACTGAGCCAGGTGTGTAGTTTTGGTACCTGGAGCAGCTGCCACATCCAAAACCCTGGCACCCGGAAAAGGCGACAGAGCATGTCCCACCAGGATAGAACTCTCATCCTGGACCAGAAATAAGCCTTCTTTAAAGGGAGCAAAACCGTGCAGGGAAGGAAAACCGGATATCTTCAGCCCTTCCGGAGCAAAAGGAACAGGTTCCGCCGCTATACCCTCTCCCCTTAAGCGTTCAATTAACTCCTGCCGGCCAACCTTCAGGGTGTTGGTACGTACCGTGTTGGGAGCCGGGCTGTTGTTGGCCTCACAGAGAGCTATCGTTTCCTTTATACCATATTCCTTGAGCCAGCGCTGAACCAGCCAGGTCGGATGGGAATAACGCAGGGCAATGTGGGCAACCGGGTCGTCATGCAGGTCGGGAAAAGATATTTGCCTGCCCCGCCGGGCCACGTTACGCAGTACCCCGTTCACAAAACCTACTGCCCCGGAATAACCGTAACGGCGAGCCAGTTCGCTGGACTCATTGCATGCCGCTGCATCGGGCACCCGGTCCATATACATGATTTGATAAGCCCCGAGACGCAGAATATTACGGATCCAGGGGTTCTGAGAAGCCAGGGGTTGGCGCAAAAAATGTTCCAGAAGCCAGTCCAGAGTATTCAAATGACGCAGGACGCCATAAGCAAGCTCGGTCGCAAAAGACCGGTCCAGTTTATCGGGGTGGTAATGTTCCAGAACGCGATCCAGGGCCAGGCTGGCATAGGCCTTTTCCTGCTCGACAGCATATAAGACTTTTAGAGCGAGTTCCCGTGCATTGACCCGGGCCAAAATAAATCACTCCTTATTCAACCCGCAAAAGTAACGAATAGCTCCCTCCACCAGGGACACGGACACACAGGTATTGAAACAGGGCCCCCAGGGTCGCTCGTTAGTCACCCCTAAAACGGGAATTGGGTTGCTGTCCAGAATGCCGCTGGTCAGGTCCCGTTCACAGGCAACAGCCACAATCGCCCGGGGGCGGTATTCTCGCACATATTTACGGGCCAGAGTGCCCCCCGTAGCCAGACCCATATTAAAACCGTATTTATCTTTTAAGTCCAGCAACTTGCTTATACAGCACCTTCCGCAACGGCGGCAGTTATCAACATGGACTGTAATTTTATGGGGGCACTCACTGTATTGCAGGCAGTGAGGGAGCAGTAAAAGTAATTCTTCAGGCTTTACGTTCAGGTGTCTGGCCCGTACAAGCTGGTTGTTAACTTCTATAAAAGATCTTTTTATCCGGTTGGAATCTATGTGCAGCAGGCGGCCAAGAGCAAGAGCCACCGGGAAAAATAAATTTACGGCTACCCGCATGGGTCCCTGCAACGGTTCAAACGTGCGTGCTGCCAGAAGAGTAAAAACTATGCCTACAAGACCACCGAAAGATAGGAATACAACCCCTGCCAGCAGGCAAACCATGATAAAAAAGATTACCTGGTAGGCAATCGAACGGGTGGGATTAAAGATCAGGTACCAGATACCTGCTGCCATCAAAGCTACCAGTACCAGACTGGCTCCCAAAAGTCCTAAGAATAACCGCTTGTGAGTGTTCATGAAAGGTAACCGCCCTTGGAACGACCCAAAAACATCCCCGGAGTCAAAGGATGGCCGCGTAAAAACTCCGTAACCGGTAAACGCCGCCCCCCCTGCAACTGAACCTCCCGCAAAGATAAACACCCCTTACCCGTAGCCACCACCAGTTCTTCCCCGGCCTCCAGAACCTGGCCAGGTAACACTCCTGCTGGAACAGCTGCCTCCTTCAGCCCCGCCCGCCAGATTTTGAACACCCGTTCCCCCCACCAGGTCCGGGCTCCCGGCCAGGGGTCTAAACCCCGGATCTGGTTATATAAATCCCGGGCAGGCCTCTCCCAATCAATTATTTCATCTTGCAGCGTTAGCGGAGGTGCATAGGTGGCCAAACTATCCTCCTGTGGTTGGGCATGAAGGAGCCCCTTTTCTAAGAGGTTCAGCGTCTGCAGTAAAAGTTCAGCCCCCAGTTGGGCCAGCCGGTCATGCAGCACACCAGCATTATCCGCTTCACCAATAGCAACCGGTTGCTGCAACAAGATATCTCCCGTATCCAGGCCTTCATCCATGAGCATGATGGTAACACCGGTTTCCCTCTCCCCATTCATAATCGCCCGGTGAATGGGAGCGGCTCCACGGTAACGGGGCAGCAAAGAAGCATGAATATTGATACATCCCCGTGGAGGAAGGTACAAAATCGAGGGCGGCAGGATCTGTCCGAAAGCCGCCACCACAATTACTTCCGGTTCCAACTGCTTAAGCTGCTCAACAAAAGCAGCGTCCCGCACCCGAACGGGCTGTAGAACCGGCAGGCCCATGTGGAGGGCAACCTGTTTCACGGGAGATGGTTGAATTTTTCTGCCCCTCCCTCTGGAACGATCCGGCCTGGTAACCACACCTACCACCGGGTACCTGGAACCCACCAGCGCTCTCAGGGCGGGTACGGCAAAGTCTGGAGTACCCATAAACACAACACGCATAAGTCTTCGCTCCTGATCAGGCCCCGGGCTTGATCCGCCTGATGCGTACCGCCCGGTCGATAAATAGTATACCATCAAGGTGATCAATTTCATGCTGCAATGCCCTGGCCAGGAAACCGTGTGCATGATGCTCCACCGGATTACCGTATCTATCCAACCCTTTGACCCGTACTTCAGTGGCTCTGGTCACTTCCCCTACCACGTTTGGCAGGCTCAAACATCCTTCGGTATCAGTTTCTTCCCCCCGGGCCTCTACAATTTCAGGATTGATTAATTCAATCAAGCCTTCTCCAATATCAACCACGATTACCCGCTTCGAAACCCCAATCTGAGGTGCTGCCAGCCCTACCCCTCTGGCGTGATACATGGTGTCGCGCATATTATCCAATAACCTATGAATATTGGGGGTAATTTTTGTTACCGTTTTAGCCTTTTCGCGTAAAACCTCGTCACCATAAAGGACAATCTGAAAAACTGCCACCCCTCAAACCTCCTTACATTACATCATACTTTGTGGGGCAATGTCCACGGAAACCTGAACCCGGTAGCGTCCTGTTCCGGGGAAAACGCCCAGGGCGGCTGCTGCCGCTTGCCGCAGAAAACCTTGTCCCGAAGCCCTCAAAACCAGGTGCCAGCGGTAGCGATCCTTGATTCGAGTTAGGGGAGCTGGAGCAGGACCCAGCAGTTCAACCGGCAGGCCAGTAGCATGGACTACCTGAGCCAGAAAATTTGCCGCCTCCTGAACCTCTCTTTCTATTTTCCCGGTAACCAGCAACCGCGCCAGGTGACTGTAAGGAGGGTAACCCAGAGCCCGCCTTAACGCCATTTCCCGGTGGTAAAACCCCCGGTAGTCGTGGCTCCTGGCGCAGCTCACGGCATAGTGATCCGGAGAATAAGTCTGGATTAACACCTCTCCCCCATGTCCCCCCCGACCGGAACGACCGGCTACCTGGGTAAGAAGCTGAAAAGTCCGTTCACTGGCGCGAAA
>NZ_JBNATZ010000153.1:0-6098 GCF_049701015.1 Desulfofundulus sp. | reverse complement strand
CCCGGTTCGTGCCGACCTTCATCACCTCGTCCAGCCGGCACAGCTTGCTGATAATCTTATCTTCGTCGATGTACTGCACGGCTGGCTTCACTTTCTGCATGTTTATTTTCTGTGCCTCGGTCTCTTCGAGTTTGGCCTTCAGTTTCTCTATCTCCGGGTTGACGAATTCCGGCGGGGTGCCTTTGGCGATGGCGGCTACCAGGTTGCTGATCTGGGCATTCAGGTCCCTGATCTGCCTGTCCAGGAACATAACGGCGGACTGGTAGCTTTTATTTTCTTCCTTGAGCATGTCGTTCACCTTTCTCACCAGCTCCCCGATCCTCTCCGGCGTGCCGAACCTCTTCTGTATTTCCAGTATGACGTACCGTTCTATTGCTTCCTTTTCCAGCCTGACACCGGGTATGCACCGGCTGGTGTACTGCCCTTCGTAAAGGACGGTGCTGCACTGGTACTTCAGCCTGTGCCTGCCGCCCCGGGTATCGCCAACTATGTTCCCCCCGCAGTAGGTGCAGACGAAAAACCTCTCTCCTTCTATGTTTTTACCGGTGAGCAGGAAGCGGCTTTCCTCCTGGGGGATATTCTTATCATTGAAGTTACGCCCCTCTATCAATTTGCGGCACGCCAGGGCTTCTTCTTCGGTGATAAGTGCTGGGTGCGCGTTTGGCACCACGACCCATTCCTCTTCGGGTTTGAATTTTTCCCCTCTGGCCCTCCGGTTTTCACGGTTCCAGAAAGCATAGCCGGCCAGCTGCAAGAGCCGGTCCTTGCGAAAGAATTCCCTGATAAAAGATGTGGTTATGGGCCGTCCTTCTGGGGAGAGCCAGCCCTGCCGGTTGCAGTAATCGCGGATACCGTCATAGGACAGGTTTTGCTTGAGCTTTAGTTCCCGCACGATAAACTGTGCCCGGGGCCCCCACTCTTCGTCAATCTCCCACAGCAGGCGGGTGATTTCCCGGCCACGGTGATCTATTCCCCGGACAACACGCACGTTTTTATAGCCGGCAGGCGCACGGCCACCGTTCTTGTAGCACCAGCCAGTTTCCGGGTCCCGCTGGGCGATGCTGCCTTTCATCTTCTCCAGGGTGTGCATGGACGTGGCCATGCTTTCCGCTTCGGCCCGGGTTTCGTCGATTGATTCCATCCAGAACCCGGCAATGGTGCTGCTGTCGTAGGGCGTGAGTACCGGGACGACCCTGACGCCGTACTGAGCCAGTTCCGCCTTGACGAGGACGGCTTTGGCCCGGCGGCGCATGAAGCGGGAAGATTCATGGACCAGGATCAGGGATACACGCGGGTCCTCCTTGGCCAGCCTGATCATCTCTTCAAACTGCTCCCGCTTCACATCGTCCCGGTAGGCGGACCGTCCACGGTCGGCAAATTCCCGCAAGATGATTATGTTTTCCCGTTCGGCATAGGCCCGGACCTCTTTCAGCTGTTCGGCTACCGAAACTCCTTTCTGGGCCTGGCGGGGATCAGAAACCCTGGCATAAGCCAGGGCGTAGCGGGGCTGCTTTTCGGTGTGTCCGCGCATGGTGTTCCTCCCTGTTTTATGGTGAAAGCGTCTTTAATTCCCTGTTCTTTTCTGCAACAGCTTTTTAAAAACATAAGCCACGGCAATACCGGTAAACATGCCGGCGAAGTAAACAAGCGGGGACGGAGGCTGTTCTTGTGTTGCGTGATTGGCCTGAGAAGGCTTCTGCGTCCTGGCACTTTCCTGCTGCTTGGTTGTTATATAAGGTTCCGCATACCGCTGTTCAAATAGTTTAAGGTAATTGGTCTTCGAGGTGGTTTCTGAGGTAACGCCGGGGCCGGGTCTGGTAAAATCGAAGTTCGTTGAACCGGTGGAACTGCTGGGCCCGGCGATGTCGTCCGAGGAATCGGAAGAGTGGTTTTGTACATTTATCCTACTCAGAGGCGATTCGTGGGTATCGATAACCCAGGTGTCTCCCAGGCGGTATGCTGTCGCGCTGTTGCCCCTGGTATCCATATAATGAAACATGTCATCCCCAATCCAATACCCCGTTCCAGAATTACCTTCGCTGTCGTGATAATAAAGGAAGTCCCCCATCTTTTCGTAAGTGGCGGTCGTCGCCCATGCGGGACATGCCGCACAGATGGCTGTCATTAGAACCACTGTCCATACGAATACTTTAAGATAATTAACCATCTCCATCCCCCCTTATATCTCTTACCTGTTTTTCTTGTAGAGTTCTCTTGGTAGCACAGTACAGCCATACGAACGAAAGCAGAGTGAGGATAAGCCAAGCTACGTCAAAAGGGGCAGGGTCATTGTCGTCAAGACTTCTTTCGTGGTACAAAGTTGGCGTGTAAATCCTTTCAGTCACGTGCCCCGACCACCTATCCCTCACAAAAACGAGTTTCGCACCGTCACGTGTCATTGTCGTTACTTCCATCCGGTGAGCAGCCGCAAAAATGAGCAACAGGAAGATGATAGCAGGCAAAACCCATCGTGGCATGGCGAGCACCACCTCTTATTTAGCCTGGCGGCCTGCAGACCCTGCACGGCCTGTATCCGGCAGCCTTCGCTTCTTCCGGGGAAGAAAACCAGATCTGGTTCTCGGGTTTTATCCTCTGTGCCCACTTACAGTCAGGGTAATGATAAATATTACTATGAATGCTGCCGACAAATTTATACTGCTGCTGTTGCTGGTTTGCTGGCTGGCTGCCGCAGGAAGAAAGGATGAGGGCGAGCAGGAGCAGCACACTTAAGATCGCCAGCTTGCGGCGCAGCCTCACAGATGCCACCTCCTTTCTTGTCGTTGCGTGTCGAAAGCCCCCTAAAATACAAAAACCCGCTACCCGGCGGTTTCTTCCACAATCTTTTGAATGATTTCTGTCCACTTGGAGTAGTGACGTTTTTTTATGAACCTGAATTTTAAACCCATAAACCAATCCTCAACGTCAAAATACTCCAACCAGTCCTCCCACTCATGAGGGCCCCTCTTTAAAAAGTCCCAGAAGGCCGTGTCCGGGATGAGGAAACCCGTAGCCCACTGAAGCGCTTCACGTTCGTCCGCAGCCACCCGTCTCCAGAGGTCGAACCGCTGCCAGCTGTCAAGATTGTAGTAATCTGCAGTGTGGTACAGTATGTGGTCGCCGGCAGGGGGGTACACCATGTGGCCGATCTCTTCGGCCAGGACGCACTTTTTGTGGCGCGAGGGGTACCGCAGAGTCTCATCGAGTACAATCAGCCTCCTGGCGGGCCAGGCGTAGGCATCGAGGAGCGGGTGCTGCTTGTGCAGGTTTTTGTACCGCACGTCCACGCCCATGCCAAAGATAAGGCCTTCTAAGTCCTCCAGGGTGATCAAACCTCTCCCTCCCTGTCATTCTCGTCCTCCTTTTTAAAAGCCTTAAAAGCCCCCGAACCGGGCTGCCTCGGACCGTGAGCTGCCAGGTCTCCCCTTTCGAGAGGCTTAAATTTTTGAACCACCCTCTCAAACA
This sequence comes from Desulfofundulus sp., assembly GCF_049701015.1. Taxonomy (NCBI): domain Bacteria; kingdom Bacillati; phylum Bacillota; class Clostridia; order Eubacteriales; family Peptococcaceae; genus Desulfofundulus; species Desulfofundulus sp. The sequence continues at coordinate 2,636 of NZ_JBNATZ010000153.1, read as the reverse complement.
ACACTGACCTCACTTCCGGCGGCAGGTTATACTCATAAACCATTTCGGCTACTTTTAACAGGGCATCGCCCAGGTTGTTTTCATAGAGGGGCGCGTCGAGGTCGGGTTCGGTCTTTTTATCATTGCCAAGTATATAGTCTGCGGAAACCCCAAACTTTTCATACAGTTTAACAAGCAAATCCTGGTTCAATCTTCTTCTTCCGTTTTCCAGGTCATAGAGGTAGGGCACGGATATGCCAAGGATTTCGGCCATTTTTTCTGCGGACAACTTTTTTCTTTTTCTTAACTCCCTTAAGCGCGACATTTATATCCAGCTCCTTTGGCAATATGCATAAATATTTTACCCTGGTAACAGTACCTTATGCCATTAGCAAATAGCCTAAAACGGCAAAATAATTAGGCTGATCGCCTAAGATAAAGTTAGGCGCATATATTTTGCCGTACAGACGGCTAATAGCCTTAAGCGGCCTTTGAGCAATTAGGCTAGTAGCCTTATAGTAATGGTAAGGCAGGTGATGGCAATGGACTTCAGTGCAGTCGTTAAAGAGAAGCTTGTCCAGAAGCAGCTTAAGATCACCGACCTGGCGCGCCTGACGGGTTTAAGTTATGCCTACCTAATTGATTTACTTCGGGGCCGCAGGCGGTGGAATGAAGACAACATGCATAAAGTATGTGACGTGCTTGGGATCAAGATTGAATTTATAGACAACACATCACCTCCTGGAGAGGTGGTAAGTAAGTAACTTTCTCTGACCTTATCAACCCAGAAAACTTATCTACTTGAACCAAGGGGGCCCATCTCATGAACAACATCGTTCACCTGACCATCGCCGACCGGAAGCATGAACTGACGATTAAGGAATACCGCGGTCAGCGGGTAGTGACGTTCCGGGACATCGACGAGTTGCACCGGAGGCCGGAAGGAACGGCAGGAAGAAACTTTAGAGAGAATCGACAGCACTTCATTGAAGGCGAGGATTACTTTGAGCTAAACCAACCCGACGAAATTCGTCGCCTTGGTTTTGAAAGACCGCAGGGTGGCACACCAAACAAAATTATCCTCCTCACCGAATCCGGCTATCTCATGCTGGTCAAATCCTTCACCGACGACCTGGCCTGGCAGGTGCAGCGGCAACTGGTCAACCACTACTTCCGCAGTAAAACCTTAACAACCCCTAAAGACAATTCCCTGCGCCAGGCCGAGATCGAAGCCCGCCTTCGCAACGCCAAAACCCGACAGGCCAAACTGATGAAGCAGATGGCCGAGGACTTCAAAGACATGCTGTCGCCGGAAAGTATTCAACTGCTTGTGGCCGGTGCTACGGAGCTTATCATGGGCAGACCACTCCTCCCCAAGCCGCAAATCGAGGTACACTTTACCGCCACGGAGATTGCGGAAGAACTCGGTATCAGCGCCAACCGGCTGGGACGGATTGCCAATAAATACGGTCTTAAAACGCCGGAATACGGCAAGTGGGTACTGGACAAATCGCCGCACAGCAATAAACAGGTCAGGAGCTTTATTTACAACGTCCGCGGCAGGCAGGCGCTGATTGATGCGTACAACCGTGAAGCCGAGGTCAGGGTTGTAACGCTTGTCCCGGTAGATTCCACGAATATGGAAAAGGGATCATCATAACAATGATTCCATTTCCTTTTTAAAAGGTGGTAATGTCCTGGCTGAATCAATCATGCCAGATTTAACGCGAATTACCAACAGATTATGCGAAAGGAGGGTAATAAATGGTCATCAGTCTTGAGAAGTACCGGAAAACCCGGCAACTCCGGGCTTCCGTTGAAATCACCATAGGTGAGCGGGTAGCCATCGCAAGGAAAGATCAGGGCCTCACCCAGGAAGAGCTGGGCTGGCGCGTTGGCTACAGCCAGTCCGTCATCAGTCGCATGGAGACCGGGGCCGCGGAAATCACTCCCGGGGACATGGCGGCCATTGCAAAAGCCCTGGGTAACCCGGCCCTGCTTGAGACTTACTGTAGCACCTGCCCGGTGTGCCGGGCTGCGGTCGAGATGAGCAGCTGGCCCAAGCCGGCGGCGTGAGGCGCTATGTGGACGTTTGAATCAAAAGAAGATGTGACATTGCCCGTTGAAGCGCGCGGCCTGGCCGGGGACATCCTGGCCAGGTGGATAGTCCGCATTCTGGAGGGTGAGCAGCATGGTCATTCCCTTCCCGACACCCGAAGACCGCGCCGCAGTACAGACCGCCGTGAACGTCTTCCTCTGGACCCAGCGGCCACAGACCCGGCTGCTGATGCTGGAGGCGGCCCGGGAAGTGCTGGAACGCTACAACATCAGCAGGTTGCATATAAGTGATTACACCGTCGCCCTGGACCGGGACGGCTTCGTGGCCATAACAGCCCGGAAAATCCTGGCCAATGACCAGAGAACTTGCCCGGGCTGCGGCGCCGACATCTATGCCTGGCCTGGTGATGTGCGGATCCTGTCGATCCAGGAGGGCTGCAGGAGGGACGTGGTTACATACGGCTGCCGGTGCGGGAGGGTGTTTGCCAAAATTGAACCAGTCTAGGAGGTAGAAAAACGTGTTCAGGAGGCTTTACTTGCGGTGGCAAACATGGCGGGCGGAGATGTTTCCGCCACAGCAAAAGCCTCCTTGTTATAAT
>NZ_JBNATZ010000152.1:0-6151 GCF_049701015.1 Desulfofundulus sp. | reverse complement strand
GGGTTAATGGATAGACCGATACCCCTTCTGGTTTTGGTTGGCCCTACGGCTGTAGGTAAAACTGCTGTTTCAGTGGAAATTGCCCTGAGGCTGGGTGGAGAAATTGTTTCCGCAGATTCTATGCTGGTCTACCGCTACATGGATATCGGCACGGCCAAACCAACGATAGAAGAACGGCGCGGTATACCCCACTATATGATTGATATTATTGAACCCGATGAGTCCTATAGCGTTGCACTTTACCAGGCACAGGCCCGAAAACATATCCGTGAAATATGGGAGCGGGGTAAACTACCCCTTTTAGTTGGAGGTACAGGGCTCTATGTGCGTTCTGTTATAGAACCTTACCATTTCACCAGTGCTGGTGTAGATGAAGATTTTCGCCGTGAGCTCGCCAAGGAGGCGGAGGAAAAAGGGCCACAGGCTGTTTACAGGAGACTGCTCGAGGTGGACCCCGAGACAGCGGTTCGTGTTCATCCCAACAACTTAAAAAGAGTGATTCGCGCCCTGGAAGTTTATCATCTTACGGGGAGGCCCATGTCCAGCGCCTTGCGGCAGGTAGGGGAAAAGCCTCCTTATAAGCTTTTAATTGTTGGCCTGACCATGGATAGGCAATCCCTGTACCGGCGTATCGAGGTTCGTGTGGATCGAATGATGGAGATGGGTCTGGTGGAAGAAGTAAAAGGGCTTCTTGAGCGGGGATACAGCCCCCGTTTAACCTCCATGCAGGGTCTTGGTTACAAGGAAATCATTGCCTACCTGCAAGGGCTGTGTTCCCTGGATGAAGCGGTTTATTTGCTTAAAAGAAATACCAGACGTTTTGCCAAGAGGCAGTTCACATGGTTCAAAAGGGACCCGCGGATTAACTGGGTAAATGTAGGGCAATATACCAGTTTAGAGGAAGTTGCCCGGGAAATTACGAACTTAGCAGAAGGAGTATTGATGGATACGTCGAAGAGCAAATAGAAAAAATAACTACCGACGGAGGGACCTTCCAATGAGTAAGCCACAAATAAATTTACAGGATGCCTTTTTGAATCAGGTGCGCAAGGAGAACGTTCCCGTGACCATTTTTCTGGTTAACGGTTTCCAGCTAAAGGGAGTGGTAAGGGGTTTTGACAATTTTACTGTCATTCTGGAAAGCGACGGCAAGCAGATGATGGTTTACAAGCACGCCATTTCCACGATCAGTCCTATGCGCCCCATGAGTACCACCTTTTCTGAACAAAAAACACAATAAGTTTTAGCAAACCGGTCTCTCCGTTGGAGGGGCCTTTTTGTTGGGTCTATTTTTACTGTCTGGTGTTTCTTCATCCGGCCTTTCTTCGTTCCGGATGAAATCCCAGAAGGCTTCGGCGGCGAAGCTTCCTGGCCATTCCGATGGGTGGATCAAGTATAGATAGCGGTTCAGATCCATATTCTTAACAGCCACCTGGCACACTCTTCCCAGGGCCAGAGGTTCGGCAGCAGCCAGGGCAGAAACCAGGCTGACCCCAAGGCCAGCCTGTACGGCCGTAATAACGGCCCGGGTACTCCCCAGTTCCATTACTACCTGTGCTTCTTCCAGGGAAAGGCCCATCCGGGTCAATTTTTCCTCAAGTGAACGGCGCGTACCTGAACCCGGTTCCCGCAGGATCAGGGGTTGGGCCAGCAATTCTTCCGGGTTGACTGATTCCCGGCTCACCCAGGGATGTTCCGGTCCAACAATAAGTACCAGTCTGTCCTGGTACCAGGGTAAACATCCCAGACCTTCCTCACTGGTTGGTGCACCGGTAACTCCCAGGTCGATCTCCCTCTCCCGAACCCAGCGGATAACCTGACCACTTCCTGCTATGCGCAGGGTAACCTCTACTCCCGGGTAATGCCGGTGGAAGCGGCCAATTAACAGGGGTAAAAGGTATTCACCGGGAATGGTGCTGGCTCCCAGGCTGAGATGCCCCCTTTTAAGCCCTTTCAGTTCATCAAGTCCGGTTTTTATCTTTTCAAAATGACGCAATATCTGTTTTGCTTCAGGATAGAGGAGACGCCCTGCTTCGGTAAGTTCCACCTTTTTATCGCCCCGGTAAAAAAGAGGAACACCCAGACTTTCCTCGAGCGACTTTATCTGAAAACTTACTGCCGGCTGGCTCATGTAGAGATGTTTGGCGGCCCGGGTGAAGCTCTGCAGTTTCGCCACCCATAAAAAGGCTTCCAGTTGTTTTAAATTCATCCTTTTTCCACCGCCTGTACCGCTCTGGCTGCCGCAAGAACGGCCAGCCGGACATATTCTCTGGATAATCCTCCCTGCATGTATACCACGTAGGGTTCACGCATGGGAGCGTCAGCGCTCAACTCGATAGAGGAACCCTGAACAAAGGTTCCTGCAGCCATGATCACTGCATCACCATAACCAGGCATGTCCACCGGTTGAGGCTGCACATGGGAATCCACGGGAGAAGACTGCTGCAAACCACGGCAGAAAGCGAGCACCTTTTCAGGTGAGCCCAGAAGAATGGCCTGTACGATATCGGTGCGTTCATCGTTGTAGGCAGGATGTACTTTAAAGCCCAGCCGCTCAAACAAGCGGGCGGCGAAGATGGCACCTTTTAAAGCTTCCGCTACCACATGGGGAGCCAGGAAAAGTCCCTGGAAGAGCAGACGCTGATAGTCGGGGCTGGGTCCCACTTCACCGCCCAGGCCCGGTGCTGTCAGGCGGCTGGCAGCCATTTCCACATAAGGCTTTCTCCCCACCACGTAACCACCACTGGGAGCCAGGCCTCCACCGGGGTTTTTAATCAGTGATCCGGCTACAAGGTCCGCTCCTACTGCTGGGGGTTCCAGGGGTTCCACAAATTCACCATAGCAGTTGTCTACAAAGACTACCACATGGGGGTTTTTTTTCTTGATATATTCTATAGCCCGGCCCATTTCGTTCAGGTTTAAAGATGGGCGCAAACTGTAGCCCCGGGAACGTTGAAACATTACCATCCGGGTGCGCTGGTTCAAAGCCTGGGCAATTTCAGCCAGGTTCAGTCTGCCATCCGGTAGTAGATCTACCTGCTGGTAGCTAACGCCCATCTCTTTTAAGGACCCGCAAGCATGTCCCCGCATACCGATCATTTCCTGAAGGGTGTCATAAGGTGCTCCAGTTGCTGAGAGCAGTTCATCTCCTGGACGCAAAACGCCGAATAAACACAGAGCAATAGCATGGGTACCACTGATGATTTGTCCCCGCACCAGGGCTGCTTCGGCTTGAAATGCCCGCGCGTAGACCTTTTCCAGGGTCTCCCGCCCCTGGTCACCGTAACCGTAACCGGTGGAACCCTTCAAGTGGTAATCACTTACTCGTGCGTGATGAAAGGCAGCCAGTACCCGGGCATGGTTTTGGCGTGCAATCGCATCGACTTTTTCATAATAGGGCTTAACTTCTTCTTCCACTTCTGCTGCCAGAGTGATTAAGTCTGTTGCAGTCAAGTTTAGACTCCCCTTTGCATGGTATAAAATGAACAAAAGTTTATCAACGGAATTCATGCCCGTGCTCGTTAATCCCGGTATGATTGTTTGCTTTCCAGTGCTGGACGGCTACTTTCAGGCGATGGTTTGATATCTGAATATGTCTTGTTGCGTCAAATTCCCGGACTGATTTCGTGCGCCCTGAGAATATCATCCCGGCTGATGGTCATTAATTCTTCCCGGGTGACCCGGCTCCTGCGGACGAGGCGAACTGCCTGCTGGCGTATAGCCCGTTCAATGATATTACGTACCAGGCGGGCATTGCCGCTGTGTACGTGAAGGGAACGGGTTTCTTCAAGGATGAGGCGCAGCTCGTCCCGGGCTCCCGGGGATAAATGGTACTGGCGCTTTTTAAGCATCAGGTCAGCAATGGCTAGAAGCTCTGTGGTAGAATAATCAGGAAAGGTGATGTGGATGGGAAACCGGGAGCGCAAGCCGGGGTTGCTTTCCAGGAACCATTCCATCTCCTGGCGGTAACCGGCCAGGATGAGAATAAGATTATCCTTGTGGTCCTCCATTCCTTTAACCAGAGCGTCAATGGCTTCCCGTCCAAAATCTTTTTCACCGCCCCGGGCCAGCGAATATGCTTCATCAATAAAGAGGATACCTCCCAGAGCTCTCTTAATCTGCTCCCTGGTTTTTTGTGCCGTGTGACCGATATATTCCCCTACCAGGTCGGCCCTTTCCACTTCTACCAGGTGACCTTTGGGTAGGACCCCCACCTCTTTGAAAAGACGTCCGATGATGCGGGCTACGGTAGTTTTGCCCGTCCCCGGATTTCCTTTGAAGATCATATGCAAGACCTGCGGTTCGGTGACCAGCTTTTCCTTTTGCCGCCTGCGCTGTATTTCCACAAAAGCGTGGATTTCGGTTACCAGTTTCTTTACCCCGGCAAGACCAACCAGAGAATCCAGTTCCTTCATGATTTCCCGGACATTTTTCTGACGCTGATCTTCATCCAGTTGTCCCCCCGGTGAAAAAACAGGTGGGTTAGAATGCTCAGATTCTACAGTTCGTACTTGATGACTGTGGTTCTGCCAGAGCCTGATTTTCACCAAAGGTGTTCACCTCGCGGGTCAGAGGTCTACTTAAAATTATACGCCCGCCTGAAGGGATCCTTGACTTTCTTTGGAATTGTTTAACCTCTCTGGGTTATTATTCCCACTGGCTCTTTCTTAAGTTATGTCACCCAGAGCTATCTTTCTATAACACCCCGGTTTCTCCTGCTGTTGTATCAATCTTTCTACAGGATTCTCGGGAGGTTTTGGCCTGGCGGTATCGAATTGCGATAATAGTCGTAATAGCCATAATATACTGATGAAAGGGGGTGCTGCTTTGGCTATTTACCGGCGTTTTTTGCCTCTGCGTATCAGGTTGGCCATTTTATCCTTTGTTTCGGTGGTGCTGGCCATTTTAGTGGCCGTCCTGCTCGTGGGGATTAGAGTGTCCCACCTGCTTGAAGAGGAGATGGGTAGGCGTGCCCTGGCTATTGCCCGTACCCTGGCCCAGATGGAGGCCGTACAGAATAATGTGGGGCTTCCCGGTGGTGCCAGCGTCATTCAGCCTGTGGCCGAAAAAATAAGGCTGGCTACGGGAGTAGAGTACATTGTTGTGGTGGATATGAACCGGGTGCGTTACTCTCACCCGTTGGCCGAGCGCATCGGAGGCAAATTTTCCGATCGGGATCTGGATCTTGCTCTGTCCGGCCGGGAGTATATCACCCGCACAACCGGAGTGATGGGGCCGGCCGTCCGCGCCTTTTCTCCCATCAAAGTAGATGAAGGCACGCGACAGGTAGGTGTGGTGGTAGTAGGCATTATTACTCCCACCTTTGTCGAGATCTTCCGGTCCATACAGGCCCAGCTTTACCCCTCCCTGGCTATCGGCTTGCTGGCCGGTTTGATGGGTTCCCTGTACCTGGCCAGCAGAATTAAGGGGGCTATGTTTTTCATGGAGCCCGAGGAGATTGCCCGCATCCTGGAAGAACGCACTGCCATGCTCCAGGCTATGGGCGAGGGTATTATTGCTATCGACCGCGAGAAGCGTATTACCGTGGTCAACGACGAAGCCAAACGTTTGCTGGGTACGGATGACGAGGTGATAGGCAGGCCAATAACTGAAGTACTCCCGGACAGTCTTTTACCCCGGGTGATGCAAACGGGCCAACCGGAGTTCAACCAGGAACGGGTTTTAAATAACACTATCATTATTGTTAATCGCGTACCAGTGAGGGTTAAGAGGGAAATTGTGGGCGCCCTGGCTTCTTTTCGGGACCGTACCGAGGTGCACCGCTTAGCTGAGGAATTAACCGGTGTAAAATCCTTTGTGGAGGCCCTCCGGGTACAAAACCACGAGTATCTGAACCGTTTGCATACCATTGCCGGGTTGCTCCAGTTGAACCGGGTACAGGAGGCGGTGGATTATATTTGTGCCGTGACTGAGGAACAACAGGAGCTGACCCGCCTGCTCACCAGAAACATTTGCGATTACAGTATTGCCGGTTTGCTGTTGGGGAAATACAGCAGGGCACGTGAGTTAAGGGTGGAGATGTGCATTGACCGTTCCTGCCGGCTTTCCCGCTTGCCTGACCGCATGGATGCCGCCGTGGGGGCTATGCTGCTGGACCGGGAGGCCTTGCTTCTGGCCACGGAAATTTTAA